>JAVKGW010000006.1 GCA_031460175.1 Armatimonadota bacterium
GGGCCGGTAAAGGCGGCCCCGGTACGGCCGGGCTTCCGGATCCAAGGTGAGGAATTCCTCCAGCCGCTTTTGGGCCGTCTCCGTGAGGGGATAGAGCAGCACGGGCCGTCCGGAGGCGGTCTCCCACACATACCGGAAGCCCACCCGCTCGAAGAAGGGATGGTAGCGGCTCATCTGAGCCACGGTTTCCACCAGGTGCTTTTTCCGCCGCATCTCCGGAATCCGGCGCTCTGCGATCCACCGGAGCGCCCGCCGCACCAGAAGGGCCCCCAGACCGTCCGCCCGGTAATCCGGATGAACCACCACACGGGCGATGCGGGCCGCCGCGGTGTTCACCCGTTCTAGGGCCACCTCCGTGAGAGTGCGCCAGTCCGCCTCCGCCAGTTCTTCCGGGGCCTCGTGTAGGGCCTCCTCCAGGCGGAAGGTGGGGCAGAACCAGGAGGCGGGGAACACCCGCTCGCGGATGTTGGTCTCGATGCCCTTCTGGGTGCGGCGGTGCATGCGGGGAATCGGTGGGTCCACGCGGAGGTAGCCGAGGATACGGGGCTCAAACGGCAGGCGCTCCTCTTGCTCCAGTACCAGAAACCGGCTTGCGGGCGTGGACCCTTTGATCTCCACCAACCGTGTCTCTCCCCCACACGGGCAGGAGGGTTTGCGGTTCGCGCCCTGCACGCGTCCGCAGAACACACCGCCACAGGGCCACCACCTCGTGCTCGCTGGCGTAGTGGAACTGCTCCAGTTCCGCGATGGCCTCGAAGTCCCGCTCGTACATGGCCTCCCGGACCACAAGCCGGTACGCGTACAGGGTCTTCCCGGACCAGCTCATGCGGGGATGGCTCACCTCGTCCCGCCACGGAGGCCAGAGCACCACCCCTTTCCGACGAAGGGCGAAACCCTCAAACTTCAGTATGTCGGTCGTCCCCTCGGTCTCCACCTCCACGACCTCCCCGGACAGGATCCATCGTGCCACGTCTCCGGAGAGGAGCAGGGTGGGCCCGTCCGCGAGTTGGACACGGCCGACCCACCGCCAGAACACCTCACGGGATGCCACGGAGAACCGCATGGCACCTCGCCGGACCGGGGAGGCAGGCCCTACGGTGCGTAAAATGGGGGGCGATGGGATCTGTGCTCCGGCTGCGGGAGATCACGCTCGACCTCGGACGACGGGTCCACGTGGTTGGGATTCTCAACCTGACCACGGACTCCTTCTACGCCAGAGCGCGTCACCCGGAACTCGGAGCCGCCCTGGCCCGTGCCCATGAGATGGCGGAAGAGGGTGCGGACCTCATCGAGGTGGGCGGGGAATCCGCGCGCCCCGGGGAGCCCGTTCCCGCCTCCGAGGAGATCCGGCGGGTCGTTCCCGCCATATTGCGCATCCGGGAGGAGGTGGGGCTTCCCGTGATCGTGGAGACCACGAAATTCGAGGTGGCCCGGGAGGCCCTCGGGGCGGGAGCGGTGGCCATCAACGACGTGAGCGGCCTGGCGGATCCCCGGTTGGCCGAGCTCGCCGGGGAGTTCGGGGCGGGGCTGGTGATCATGCACCGGCGTGGACCCCACAAGATCCCCTACCCGGACCTGCGGTACGGGGACGTGGTGGAGGAGGTCCGGGGATTTCTTGCGCGGAAAGCGGAGCTAGCGCGCGCACGGGGAGTTTCCCGCGACAGGATCCTCCTGGATCCGGGCCTCAGCTTCGACAAGCAGCCCCGCCACGACGTAGCCCTCCTGCTACGTCTTTCCGAACTCCTCGAGCTGGGATATCCCATTTACCTGGCCACTTCCCGGAAGAACTACCTGCGAGACCTTCTGGGGCTTCCCCCCGAAGAGCTCCTCGAGGCCACCGCGGCCGCGGTGGTCCTGGGGATCGAGCGGGGGGCCCGGATGATCCGGGCGCACGACGTGCGGTTCATGGTCCGGGTCGCCCGGACCATGGAGGCGCTCCTGGACCTCAATCAGGCTGCCCAGATGGACGCCCCCGCCGCGGAGTGACGTGTGGTCGTAGGGCGCATGGGGCGTAGGCACCTCGCGCTCGGAGCCCTAGCCGCCTCCTTGGGGCTGAGCCTTGGTGCCGGGATCATCCTGGGCTCCGTTCGGGTGCCCTTCGGGACCGCGGTGCGGGCTCTCCTTCGGGGTCCGGAGGGTGTCGCTCCCGAGGCGTACGCCATCGTGGTGGAGCTGCGGGCGCCCCGGGTTCTGCTGGCGGCGGCGGTGGGGGCGGCCCTGGCTTCCAGCGGCGTCACCTATCAGGCCCTTTTCCGCAACGACCTAGCGGATCCCTACGTGATCGGAGTCTCCGCGGGAGCCGCCCTGGGGGCCGTCGCCGCCCTCTCCCTGGGAGCGGGTGGGCCCTCCGTGCCGGTTGCCGCGTTCCTGTGCGCCATCGCTACGGTTACCATGGCTTTCCGCATCGCCCGCCGCGACGGAGGGATCCGGATGGCGGACCTGTTGCTGGCAGGCCTGGCCCTCAGCGCTCTCCTGACCGCGGCCACTTCCCTCCTCCTCGTGCTCTCTTCCGGAACGCTCCAGCAGGCCCTGACCTGGCTTCTGGGCGGGTTCGGGGGACGGGGCTGGTTCCACGTGGCGTACGCCCTCCCCTACGTGGCCATGGGGTACGTTCTGGTGCAGGTCCGTTGGCGGGAGCTGAACCTCCTGCTCCTCTCGGAGGACGAGGCGTGGTCGTTGGGCGTGGATGTGGTCCGCGCCCGGCGGTGGCTGGTGGGAGGCGCGACCCTCATGAGCGCGGCCGCGGTATCGGTGGCGGGCCTCATCGGGTTCGTAGGGCTCGTGGTTCCGCATCTGGTGCGGCGCCTGTTGGGTCCGGACCACCGGCTCGTGCTCCCGGGCTCGGCCCTGGCCGGAGCCGCGCTGATGGTGGACGCGGATCTGGTGGCGCGCACCGTCGCGCCGCCCATGGAGATCCCCGTGGGCGTGGTTACGGCCTTCCTCGGGGTCCCGTTCTTCCTGTGGCTGCTCCGACAGGGAGGTAAGTAGGCGCCGTGGAGGCGACGGCCGGATTCGAACCGGCGGTCGGGGTTTTGCAGACCCCTGCCTTGCCTCTTGGCTACGTCGCCTCAGCGCTGGAGCGGGCGACGGGATTTGAACCCGCGACCTTCGGCATGGCAAGCCGACGCTCTACCGCTGAGCTACACCCGCGCCCCTCGCACCCCCCATTATAGGGTTGCCCTCCACGCCCTCGCAACGGTAGGGTGACAGGGGGGGCGGGTGGCGAAACCGGAAAACGCGGCGGACTTAAAATCCGCTGGACCGGAGGGTCCTTGTGGGTTCGAATCCCACCCCGCCCACCAGGGCTGCTCACTCCCGGACGTAAGGCCGGCCCACGGTGCTGGGGAAGCGCCTGCGGCCGATGACCACGGCCACCACCGCCAGGGTCAGGGCGTAGGGGATCATGGCCACGAAGTAAAACGGCACCCGCTCCTTCACCCCCGGGGTCACCGCCACCGCGGACGCGAAGCCGTCCGCAAGCCCGAAGAGCAGCGCCGCACCGAGGGCCAGAAGCGGCTCCAGCCCCGCGAACACCACGCATGCGAGCGCGATGAAGCCTCTGCCCGCGGAAATCTCCTTCACCAGCGCCCCGAACCAGCCGAGGGGCAGGAAGGCTCCACCCAGCCCCGCCAGGGTTCCTCCTATGGTGGCGGTCAGGAGCCGCAGACGGTCCACCCGCAGGCCGGCCACGTCCACCGCCTCGGGCCGTTCTCCCACCGCGCGGAGGCGAAAGCCCAGCACGGTACGGTGCAGCAGCAGATGTGCCAGGACCGCGGCCCCCACCGCTCCCAAGGTCACGGGGCTCACCTGGCCGATGGGCGTGCGCAGCCGCGACACCATGAGCTCGTTGGGAAACACATGGATCCCGGGAAACGCCCATAGGCTGATGAGCAGAAACGGTACGAAGCCCAGGGCGAACACGTTGAGCCCGATCCCCGCGATGATCTGATCCGCCCTCCCGTACACGCTCACCGCCCCCAGCCCCAGACCCAACAGTCCCCCAGTCATCGCGCCCCCCAGCAGGCCTACGTACCCACTCCGGCCGAGCTCTGCGAACCAGACTCCGACCGTGGCGGTGAGGAGGAAGATGGCCTCCAATCCGATGTTCACGAGGCCCGCCTTCTCGTTGAGGCACTCCCCCACCGCGGCCAGGGCCAGAGGCGTCATCGCCAGCAGCCCCGTCTCCAGCAGAGAAACCGGAGGGAGGCCCGCCCACTCCAGCAGGCGCCCCGCGGCCACCACCAACACGCCCCCCGCGGCCCACGGAAGCCAGGTACGGCCCCTCACCGGACGAGCCTCCCGCGCAGCAGACTCCACAGCTCCGGGACGGCCATGGCGAGCACGACGATGCCGTTCAGGGCCCGCACCAGCTCGCTCAGCACCCCCACCTCGTACTCCATGAGGCGGCCCCCTTGAACCAGGGCGCCGAACAGGACCGCGGCCAGCACCGAGCCCAGGGGGTGGTTGCGGCCCACCAGCGCGACCCCGATGCCGTCGAAGCCCAGGGTGGTGACGTTTCCCAGGGTGGCGTACAGGGACCACGCGGGGGGTCTGCCGATGACTTGGCTTGCGCCTGCGAAGCCCGCGGCCATTCCCCCGAGGACAAAGCTCAGCACCACCACCCGCTCGGGTCGCACACCCGCGTACCGCGCGGCGTCTGGGTTTTCACCCGCCAGCCTGAGCTCGTAGCCGGCCCGGGTTCCCCAGAGGTACGCGTACACCCCCAGAGCGAGGCCCACGGCCACGAACAGCACCGCGGTGAGGGTGCTCTCCTCGCTCAGTACGGGGTAACGGGCGGTGGGGAGCGCGGGGATGGTCCGCTCCGCGCGGCCAGGTTCCGCGAGGAAGGTGATGGCCAGGTACATGGAGAGGTGCAGGGCGATCCAGTTGCACATGATGGTGGAGATCACCTCGTGGACTCCCCGCCACGCCTTGAGCATCGCGGGAACCAAGGCCCACAGGGCGCCCGCGGTCATGCCCGCCAGGGTGGCCGCCAGCAGGTGCACGCCGGGCGGCAGGGGCAGAAGGCCGGCCACGGAGGCGGCTCCCACCGCGCCCAGGTACACCTGTCCCTCCGCTCCGATGTTGAACAGCCCCGCGCGTACCCCCACCGCGAAGGTGAGGGCCGTGAGCAGGAGGGGCGTTGCGAAGGCCAGGGTCTCCAGGAGGTCCTCCCGGCTTCCGAAGGCGCCCATCAGCAAAGCCCGGTAGGCGGCAAGGGGGGAGTGCCCGAATGCCCAAATGAGAACCCCCCCTGCCAAGAGTCCCACGGAGACCGCGGCTACGGATTCAAGAAGGGGACGGAGAGTGCGCGGCGCCCGCATCGGTACCCGCCCGTACGACTCCTCCCATCAGGAGTCCGATGGCCTCCCGCGGGAAGGCTTCCACAGGCCCCAGGCCGAGAAACTTCCCTTCGTACATCACCGCGAGCCGGTCGCTGAGCTCCAAGACCTCGTCCAGGTCCGCGGACACCAGCAGCACCGCTCGGCCTGCGTCCCGTATCTGGACCAGCAGCTCCCGGATGTACACGGTGGACGCCACATCCAGACCCCGGGTCGGGTGCATGGCCACCACCAGCTTGGGCTCCTTGCTGATCTCCCGTCCCACCAGCAGGCGCTGTTGGTTGCCCCCGCTCAGGCTGCGGACCGGGGTGGTGAGGTCCGGGGCCACCACATGGAAACGACGCACGAGTTCCTGCGCGTAACGGAGGATGGCCGGACGATTCAGCCGGCCCAGGGAGCCCACGAACCGGGGCTCCCGCTGCCGTCCCAGGATGCTGTTCTCCACGAGATCGAATCCCAAGGCGAGCCCGAACCGCACCCGGTCCTCCGGCACGTGCGCGAGCCCCCGGCGGTACAGGGCGAGGGGGTCCTGGCGAGGCATCTCCTCGTCTCCGAAACGGATCTCCCCGGCTTCGGGAGGTCGCAGCCCAGTGAGGGCCTGCACCAGCTCGCTCTGGCCGTTTCCTTCTACCCCCGCGATGCCGAAGATCTCACCCTCCCGTACCTCAAAGGACAGATCGTGCACCGCCACCCGGCCCTGGTCGTCGCGGACCCGCAGTCCCCTGACCGTGAGCACGGGCCTTCCCGGAGCTCTGGGCGTGCGTCGCACCCGGAAGGTGGTCGGTTGACCCACCATCAGCTCCGCCAGCCTCTCCGGGGTGGCCCCACGGGTGGGGAGTTCTCCGGCCACCACCCCTTGGCGGAGCACCACCACCCGGTCGGTGATCTCCAGCACCTCCCGCAGCTTGTGGGTGATGAGCACGATGGCCGTCCCCCTTTCCCGCAGCCTGCGCAGGAACCGGAAGAGCTCGTCCGCCTCCCCGGGCGTGAGGGCGGAGGTGGGTTCGTCCAGGATGAGGACCGAGGTGCCGCGGTACAGGGTCTTGCAGATCTCCACCCGCTGCTGTACGCCCACGGGGAGAGACTCCACGGGGACGTCCAGGGGAACGCTCAAGCCGGTTTCCTCCAGCAACCGCTCCAACCGTTCCCGGGCCGCGTCCTCGGGCAGCGGGCACAGGATCCCCGCTTCCTCCTGGCCCAGCAGGACGTTCTGCAAAGCGGTGAAGGGGGGGACCAGGGTGAACACCTGATGCACCATGCCGATGCCGTACCGGAGGGCGTCCCTGGGATTGCGGAACTGCATGGCCCGGCCGTCCACCCGGATTTCCCCACGGGTCGGCCGCAGAAGCCCCGAGAGGATTTTCATGAGGGTGGTCTTGCCCGCTCCGTTCTCGCCCAGAAGGCCCACGATCTCGCCCGGATGGAGCTGGAAATCCACGCCCCGCAGGGCCACGGTGCCGTCGGGATAGATCTTATGGATTCCCCGCATCTGCACCCGCGGGGTCTGCTCCCTCACGGCGGCCTCGTCCGCGTGCGACACGGACGCGATCCTAGCGCTGGGGCATCTGCAGGGCGGCCGCGGGAAGCGCGCGGGGCCCGGAGCCGAGCTCACTCCGCCAGCGCTCGATGTCCGGCTTGGTGACCACCAGGGGGACGGTGACTTGGCCTTCCCGGATCTTCTTCTCTAGCTCGGCCACCGCGTCCCACACCCACTTTGGCTGGGCGTCCCGCATGGTCTTCACCTTGGACTTGATCTCCGCGGGCGAGGCCGGGAGCACCTTCTTGCGAGTCAGCCGCTCTGCCTGGAGTCCCATGCGGATGAACTCGTCCAGGTCGTCCAGGGTGCTCACGGAGACCCCCTCTACGAGCTGGCCCCCGATGCGGGTCCCGATCCCGAGGGTCACCACTCCCTGCATCCGCCGGACCAGATTCCGGAACTGCCCGTCCCGGACCCATCGGGTGGTGTAGTACACCCCGCGGTCCACCCGCTTCATCATGCTGGCGATCACGAAGCCCGGGTTGATCCAGTCCTGGTTGGCGTCTACCCCGATCCAGAAGGGAGGACCCATGCGCAGCCTCTGGGCCTGCGCGATCTCCTGGACCGCCTGGTTGATGCCGAGCCCTAGAGGTCCCGCGATGTTGAAAACCGCCACCGCGTTCTTCGCGTACATGGCTTTTGCGGCGGCGTAACCCTTGGGGATGTCGCTGAAGGTCCCCGTGTAGGTCCACAGCACGAAGTCCCTGCGATAGGTGAAAGCCTTGTCCGGCCGGTTCTTCGCCAGCCACTCCGTGGCCCAGCGGGCCCCCCACTTGTACCCGATCTCGAACTTCCACAGGACCGGGATCTCGATCCCAAACACGCCGCCGATGTGCGGCTTGGCGTACTGGGCTGCCAGGAGCGCCCCGAGGGCGCCCACCAGGGCGCTCCCCTTGTGCTCCTCGTACACCACGTCCATGAGGTTCGGCAGCGGGTATTGGGCGGGGAACTTCTGCTTCACGATGGACTGGGCGAAGGTGTCGATCCCCACGAAGTTCTTGTCCGGGAACCGGCGGGCCACCTGGGCCAGGGCGTCGCTCAGGAGGAAGCCCACCCCCACGATGAGCCGCACGTCCGGATCCCGGGCCGCCCGGGTGAGGTTCGGGACGTAGTCCGCCTCCACCTTGCTCACCAGTTCCACCATGCGCACCCCGAGGTCCCGCTCCGCGTCCTCGCCTCCTTTGAAGGCCATGTCGTTGAAGCTCAGATCCCCGCGGCCACCTACGTCCGAAACCACCGCAATCTTAAAGGGCCCCGGAGCTGCGTCCGTACTGGCGCCAGGGACCAGCAGAACCGCTGCCACCGCCAGCGCCAATGCGATCCTGGACCACATGTTCCCCTCCCTCCCGCGTGATGCCGGCCCGCAGGCCGTCCTCCAAGAGCTACGGCGTCCGGGCCGGGGCATCCTGCCGCGAGGGCCACGCCCCCGCGGATTGACCCGGACCGGCGCGGGGCCGAGAATGGGCTCGGAGGAAACGCGGTGGGCGGACCGTCCGGTACCGAGCTCGCGCGACGCATCGACCACACGCTGCTGAGGCCTGATGCCACGCCCGCGGACGTGGAGCGGGTGTGCCGGGAAGCCCTGGAGTGGCGCTTCGCCGCCGTGGTGGTCAATCCCTTCCACCTCCCACAGGTGGTCCGGTCCCTGGCGGGATCCGAGGTGGCTCCCTGCGCGGTGATCGATTTTCCTCTGGGTGCCGGGGCACGGGAGGACCGGCGGGCCCAGGCGGAGCATGCGCTGGCCGCAGGGGCGCGGGAGCTGGATGTGGTCCAGCCCGTGGGCCTCCTCAAGGCCGGTCTGGACGACCTGGTCCTGGAGCAGCTGCGGGCGGTAGTGGAGCCCGCCCGTCAGGCGGGCGCTCTGGTGAAGGTGATCCTGGAGACCGCCCTCCTGACCCCCGAGGAGATCGTCCGTTCCTGCCGCCTGGCGGTGGAGGCGGGCGCACACTTCGTCAAGACCTCCACGGGGTTTGGCGTGCCCGGTGCCACGGAGGAGGCGGTTCGCCGCGTGCGGGCCGCGGTCGGCCCGCACGTGGGGGTCAAGGCCGCGGGGGGCATCCGGGACTACGCCACCGCTTGCCGGATGCTGGCCGCGGGCGCCGACCGCATCGGTACCAGCAGCGGAGTGGAGGTGGCGCGGGGAGCGGTGGGCCCACCCTGAAAAGGGTTCTCCCTGAGCTCCTGCGATCCAGTGGGTCCCCTTGTCATGCGCGGACCCAGGTCTAGAATGGTGAAAGCGCCGGCTGCCAGCCGGGATGCACGACACCGATTGGAGGAGTCTCGGTCACAGCCCAGCAGGCCGCAGCGGACGTTCGCGGTCTTCTCCTGGCCTTGAGGTGAGTTCATGCGTCGCCTACTGGTGGACAGCGATGGAACCGCAGACGATCTCCTCGCCCTGCTCATCGCGGCACGGACTCCCGAGGTGGACGTGGTGGCGATCACCGCCGTGGCGGGCGCCGTCCGGGTGTCCCAGGCCACGGAGAACCTGCTTTACGGCTCGGAGCTCGCGGGGCTCGACCGGACCGCGGTCTACTCCGGCTGCGAGGGGCCGCTCGTCCGACCTGCGGTGCCGTTTGACGCCATGTATGGTCGGACGGGTCTGGGAACCTTTACGCCCCCGAAGTCGAAGGGGCGGCCGGAGAGCCCCCATGCGGTGGACGCCATCCTGTCCCTGGCACGGCACTACCGCCGCGACCTCCACGTGGTGTGCCTTGGGCCCCTCACGAACCTCGCGGCCGCCCTCATCCAGTTCCCTCGGCTCGGAGAGGTCCTCGGTCAGGTGTACGTGTACGGGGGAACCCTCCGGGAGGGGAACGTGACCCCCGCGGCGGAGTACAACTTCTACGCGGACCCGGAAGCCGCGGCCCTGGTGCTTCGAAGCGGCCTTCCCCTGACCTTGATCCCTTGGGACACCGCCCGGGCGGCCCTCACCATGCGGCCCCAGGACATCCACCGGATCCGGGCGGGGGGGACCCGGGAAGGCAGGTTCTTCCTGGACGCCACCCGTCCCATGGCGGAGTATTGCCGCCGCACCCTGCGCCTGGCGGGGTCCGTACCCGGGGCGGTGGTGGCCATGGCCGTGGCAGTGGACCCTGCGGTGGTCCTGGAGGAGATCCAGATTCGGTTGGACGTGGAAGCGCACGGGGAGCTTACCCGGGGGGCCGTGGTTGCCGATCCCGCAGGCTTAAGCCGCCAGCCGGCCAACGTGCGCTTGGTGCGCGCCTGTGACGGGGACCGGATCCGGGAACATCTCTTCTCCGCCCTGGGTGCCCCGCCCGTTCCGGAGATCCCCTCGGAGGAGAGCCCTGAGGAAGTGGCGGAGCGTTCTCCGGAGCCCTCCGCGGAATCCCCGCCCGCGTGAGGTGGGGGCAGAGGGGCCAGGGAGGACCACGGATGGCGTGGACGTCCACCCTCCTGCTGCTCACCCTCGGCCTGGGCACCGCGGCGGTGGCGAACCGGTTCCGGTTCGACGCGCGTCTCATCGTGGGGTTTGGAGTCGGCGCAGGACTGTTCCTCGTGATTCCTGGCGTGAGCCGAGCCGTGGTCGCCCTCGCATCCGTGGTGTGGGGAGCGCACAAGGAGCTTCCCACATGGGTTTTCGTGGTCCTGAACGGCCTGCTCGCCCAACTCCTCCAGACCACGGCGGCTCTGGCCCTCGGCGGTGTCGGACGGCCGGGAGCCGGTGGGGTCGAAGGGGCGGGTACGGCGGTGGGAGCCGGGTTCGGCCTCGCCTCGGAGTTCGGGATCCTTCGGGGAGCCTACGAGGTCGCGGAGCTGGGCCTTCCCGGAGGCCCGGGGGTGGGTTGGGCCTTCCTCGGCTCCCTCGGCCGGCTGGCCGCCGGGAGCGCGGTCACGGGACTCAGCGGAGGCCTGATGGCGGAGGGACGGTGGGTCGAGGGCGTCGTGGTGGCCGTGGGAGGTCGCTTGCTCCTGGACCTCGGTCTCCGTTTCCTGGAAGGCCCTGCTCGGGTTGCGGGGGTCACCCTGCTCTGCGCCGCGGTGCTGTTCGGAGGACTAGTGGTGCGGATCCGTTCCCTGGCCTCGCACCAGCGCCGTTGAGGAGGAAGCATGCGGCCGAGGCGGTGGCCTCCCCTCTGGCTCCGGATCCCCGCGGGGACCCGGGATGTGCTGCCTGAGGAAGCGGAGGTGCTCCGCCGGCTGGAGCACCGTTTGCTCGGGCTCTTCGCCCGGTGGGGCTATCGCGAGGTACGGACGCCCGTGCTGGAGTTCCTGAGCACCGTGGAACGGGGAGTCGGGGTTGAGGGGCCGAACGCCCTGTTCGTGCTGGTGGACCGGACGGGGGAGTTGTTGGCCCTGCGGCCGGAGATGACCGTGCCCATCGCCCGCTTGGTGGCGACCCATGGGAAGGGCCGGGCCCGCCTGGCATATGTGGCGGAGGTGTTCCGGGTGCGGGATGTCTCCCGGGGGGAGGAGCGGGAATTCGTGCAGGCGGGGGTGGAGCGGATCGGGGACCGGGGTCCGGATGCGGACGCGGAGGTGGTCGCCCTCGCGGTCTGGGCCCTGCGGGAGGTGGGAGTGGAGGGGTTCCGGATCGGACTGGGCCACGCGGGGTTCCTGCGGGGGCTGCTGGAGGCCGCGGGACTGGATCCAGAGGACCAGCACGCGGCGCAACTCCTCCTCTACCGCCGGGACTTCGTGAGCCTCCAGGGCCTGCTGGAGGGTGCGCCTCCGGCCATCCGGGAGGCCGTCCTGCACCTTCCGTCCTGGCGCGGCCCGGACGCCCTGGAACGCGCGGCCCGGCTCGGCGTCGCCGCGGAGGCGCTGGAGGAGGTGGAGCGCCTACTGGAGGCCCTCCGGCCATACGGGGTGGTCGGAGAGGTGGAGGTGGATCTGGGGCTCATCCGGGACTTCGAGTACTACACGGGGATCGTGTTCGAGGGGTACGCACAGGGCTTGGGTCGCCCCGTGTTGGGCGGGGGACGCTACGACGGCCTGCTGGCAAGGTTCGGAGCGGATCGCCCCGCGGTCGGTTTCGCCCTGCACCTGGATCGGCTGCTTCCCGCGCTTCCGCCTTCCGCACCCTCCGCGGTGCTCTCCATCGTGTACGTCCCCCGGTTCCGAGATCTCGCGGTCCGGCTTGCGCTCGCGCTCCGGAGGGAGGGGATCCCTGCGCTCACGGATCCGTGGCCGCCGCCGGAGGTCCGCGTACCGTGTATCATGTTGGAAGACGAGCAGGCCCGTGTGTGCTCTCGGGAGGGCCGGGAGCGCGTGGTGTTCCCGGAACTCGGCCTGCTGGTCCAGGAGGCAATCGAGGCGTGGAAATCCTGACGGTGGCCATTCCCTCGGGTCGGCTGTTCGAGCCGAGCCTCCGCCGGCTCGAAGCCGCAGGACTTGCTCGACCCACGGTTCCTGGGGATCGGAACTTGCTGCTGAGCTGGCCGGAGCTGGGAACCCGGGTCCTGGTGGCGAAGCCCGTGGATCTGGTGACCTACGTGGAACGGGGAGCCGCGGACTGCGGCATCGTGGGCAAGGACATCCTCCTGGAGCAGAACCACGAGGTGTACGAACTCCTGGATCTGGGGTTCGGCCGGTGTCGGGGGGTGGTGGCCTTCCCTCCGGAGGTCCTCCCCGAGTGGACCCGGCCCACCCGGGCGCTGCGCATCGCCACCAAATACCCGCGCATCGCAGAGCGCTTCTTCTGGGAGCGAAATCGGGCGGTGGACATCATCCACCTGTGGGGATCCGTGGAGCTGGCCCCCCGGGTAGGGCTCAGCGACGGCATCCTGGATCTGGTGATGACGGGACGAACCCTGCGGGCAAACGGGCTCGTGGAGGCGGAGGAGGTGTTTACCAGCACCGCCCGGCTGGTGGTGAACCGGGTGGCCCTTCGGGCCAAGGCGGGCCGGATCCAGGAGCTATTAGAGCGGCTCCGGGGGAGCAAGGGCGTTTTCGTGGAGCATCCCTGATGCGAATCCTGCGCCTGTGGGAGGTCCCGCCCGCGGAACTGCGCCGCCTACTGAGCCGATCCCAGGGTCGGGTGCTCTCCGAGGAGGTCACCCGCCAGGTCCGGGCCATCCTGGAAGACGTCCTGTCCCGGGGGGACGAGGCGGTCCTCGAGGCCACCCGCCGTTTCGACGGGGTGGAACTCTCCCGGGAGCGCCTATGGGTGGACCGCTCGGAGATTCGGGCGGCCTACGAACAGGTGGATGCGGGCGTGCGGGCTGCCCTGGAGGCCGCCATCGCCCGGGTGCGTCGGTTTAGCGAGTGGCTGCGGCCTCCCCAGGAGCAGGTGGAGGAGCTGGAGCCGGGTCTGCGGGTCGGGGTGCGCATCACCCCCCTGGCCTCCGTGGGGGCATACATCCCCTCGGGGAAGGGCAGCTTCCCCTCCACGGTGGTGACCATGCTCGGTCCCGCGGTGGTGGCGGGCGTGGAGGAGATCGTGCTCCTCGTGCCGCCCCGTCCGGGAGGGTCCGTGGATCCCGCAACCCTGGTGGCCGCGGACCTTTTGGGCATCGAGCGGATCCATCGGGCCAATGGACCCGCGGGCATCGCGGCCCTGGCGGTAGGGACCGCCACCATCCCCAAGGTGGAGGCGGTGGTGGGACCCGGGAACCCGTACGTGGTCGCCATGCAGATGCTGGTGCAGACCCTGGGCGTGCGGATGCTGGCGCCGTTGGGCCCTACCGAGATCGCGGTGTTGGCGGACCACGAGGCGGATCCGCGGCTGGTGGCCCTGGACCTCCTCAACGAGGCCGAGCACGGAAGCGACTCCGCGGCCCTCCTCATCACGCCCTCCGAGCAACTCGCCCAGGAGGTCCACGCGCGCCTGCAGACCCTGGTGGAACGCCTCCCGGAACCCCGCCGTACCTACGCCCGGGATGCCCTCTCCGATCTCGGGGGGATTCTCGTCACCCGGGACCTGGAGGAGGCGGTGGCCTTCGTGAACCTCTACGCTCCCGAGCACCTGGTGATCCATGCCCGGGAGGCGTGGGAGCTGCTGCGCGGGGTGCGGCATGCGGGGGAGATCCTCCTGGGACCCCACACGCCGCCGAGTGCCGCCAACTACGCCATCGGGGTCCCCGCGGCCCTGCCCACGGGCGGCGCCGCCCGGTTCACCTCCGCGGTCACCGTGTGGACGTACCTGAAGATCTCCTCCGTGGCCCAGCTGGACGGGAAAGCCCTGGCGCGGCTGCGGCCGGTGGTGGAGCGCCTGGGGCACTACGAGGGGTTCCCCGCCCACGTGATGAGCGTGCAAGAACGGGGAGGTCTTGAGCCGTGAGGGGAGTCCGCGCCCGCCCCGAGATCCAGGCCCTGCCCGAGTACCGGCTCCGGGGGCGGCAGGGCGAGGTGAAGCTCAACCAGAACGAGCTGCCCTACGACCTCCCGGAGGAGATCAAGCGGGAGGTGGTGGAGGCCTTGGTCCAGCGGCCGTGGAACCGCTATCCCCCCATGCGGGCGGAACGGCTGCGGGAGCTCCTGGCGGCCACGAGCGGTCTCAGGGAGGACCAGATCGTCCTCGCGAACGGCTCCAACGAGGCCCTTCTGGCCCTGCTCCAGGCCTTCGCGGCGCCCGGCGTGGTGGTGCTGCCGCAGCCAGGCTATTCCATGGCTCGCCCTCTCGCGGTGGTGGCGGGGGCGGAGGTGCGGGAGATCCCGCTTCGGCCGGACCTCACCCTGGACCCCGAGGCGGTCGTTACGGCGGCCCGTGACGCCCGCATGATCTTCCTCGCGTCTCCCAATAACCCCACGGGACGGGCCGTTCCCCGGGAGGAGATCGCCTGGATCGCGGCACGTACCGAGGCCCTGGTGGTGGTGGACGAGGCATACTGGGGCTTCTTCCCGGACCACGCCCGCAACCTGGTGGGAACGCCCGAGTACGAGCGTCACACCGCGGTGGGGTTGCTGGGAGAATTCCCCAATCTGGCGGTGGTGCGCACGGCCTCGAAGGCCTTCGGACTCGCGGGCGCCCGGGTGGGATGGGTGATGGGGAGCCGGGAGATCATCTCTGCCCTCCTCCGGACCCTCCCACCGTACAACCTGGATGCGTTCGCCCAGCTCGCGGTGGAGGCGGTGGTCCGGCGTCCCGATCTCGTCCGGTCCCGCGTCGCGCGGGTCGTGGCGGAGCGGGAAAGGGTGTTCACGGAGCTCCGGACCATGGGGGTGCGGGTCTACCCCAGCGACGCCAACTTCCTCCTGTTCCGGTGCAGGGACGCCGCCGTGGTCTTCGAGCACCTGGCTGCACAAGGAGTTCTGGTGCGGGACGTTTCCCATTACCCGCAGCTGGAGGGATGTCTCCGGGTCACCATCGGGACCCCGGAGGAGAACGAGAGGTTCCTCACCGCCCTCCGGACGTGCCCGGAGGTGTGAGGATGGTAAGGGAAGCAGGGGCAACGCGGGCCACATCAGAGACCCAGGTGCGAGTCCACCTCCGGCTCGACGGGGTCGGGGAACACCGGATCCGCACGCACGTGCCCTTCCTGGATCACCTCCTCGCCCAGTGGGCGCGGCATGGCCGGTTCGACCTGACGGTGGAGGCCACCGGGGACCTGGAAGTGGACGCGCACCACACGGTGGAGGATGTAGGGATCGTGCTCGGGGAAACCTTCCGGCAGGCCCTGGGGGACGGGGCGGGAATCGCGCGGTTCAGCAGCCTCCACGCGGCCATGGACGACGCCCTGGTGCTGTGTGCGGTGGACGTGAGCGGGCGCGGCTACCTGCACTACGACGTCCCTTTCCCGGCCTCTCACGTGGGAAGCTTTCCGACCGAGCTGGTGGAGGAGTTCTGGCGGGCGTTCGTTTCCCATGCCCGGATCACCTTGCATCTCGTGCTCTTGCACGGCCGCAATGCCCACCACATCGCGGAGGCCCTGTTCAAGGGGTGCGGGGTGGTGTTGGGACAGGCGGTGCGGGTGGTGGGAGGCGACATCCCCTCCACCAAGGGGGTCCTGTAATGCGAGCCGCGGTGGTGGACTACGGCGCGGGCAATTTGCGGAGCGTGGAGCGCGCCTTCCAGTGCGTGGGCTTCCAGACACGTCGGGTGGACCGCCCGGAGGCACTGCGGGACGAGGACGTGATCGTCCTGCCGGGCGTGGGGGCCTTCGGCCCCGCAGCGGACCGTTTGCGGAAGACGGGGTTCATGGATGCGCTGCGCGCGGAGGTGAAAAGAGGCCGGTGGCTGGTGGGCCTTTGCCTGGGGATGCAGCTCCTGTTCGAGGAGAGCGAGGAGGAGGGCAGGCACGAGGGATTGAAGCTCTTGCGGGGCCGCGTGGTGCGGCTCCCGGAGGGGCGGAAGATCCCGCACATGGGGTGGAACACCCTGGAGTTCGAGCGTCCCTCCCCCTTCACGGCCGCGATCCGGCCCGGATCCCATGTGTACTTCGTGCACTCCTATTACGTCCTCGCGGAGCCCTCCCAGGTGGTGGCCTGGACCGAATACGGAGTTCGGATCCCGGCCATCGTGGCCCTCGACCGGGTGGTGGGGTTTCAGTTCCACCCGGAGAAGAGCAGCCGGGTGGGGCTCGCCCTGCTCCGGAGCCTGCGGGACCTGGTTGGCACATGGTGATCCTGCCTGCCGTGGATCTTCTGGAGGGCCGCGTGGTGCGGCTGCGACAGGGGGACTACCGACAGGCCACGGTGTATGGGGAGGATCCCGTGGACGTCGCCCGGCGGTGGCGGGCGGAGGGGGCAGAGTGGCTGCACGTGGTGGATCTGGACGGGGCCCGAGGGGGGAGGCCCCGGCACCTCGCCGTGGTGGCCCGCATCGCCGCGGAGGGCGTGCGGGTGCAGTTCGGGGGAGGGCTGCGGCGCGAGGAGGACCTCGTGCGGGCCTTTGAAGCGGGCGTGGCCCGGGCGGTGCTGGGCACCGCGGCCCTGCGGGACCTCCGTTGGTTGGAGCAGATGACCGCCCGGTTCGGGGACCGGATCGCGGTGGCCCTGGACGTGCGGGGGGATCGGGTAATGGTGGAGGGATGGCAAGAAGAAGCGCGGTTGCCCTTCCGGGAGGCCGCCGTGCGGTGCCTGGAGGCGGGGGCGCGGCGGCTCGTGGTCACGGACGTGGGGACGGACGGGATGCTCGCGGGGCCCAACCTGGAACTCTTCCGCGAGGCGATGGCCTTGGGAGTCCCCGTCCTGGCCTCGGGCGGCATTCGGAACCTGGAGGACCTCCGGGCCTTGCGGAGGCTCGGCGTGGAGGGGGCGATCGTGGGTCGGGCCATCTATGAAGGCACCCTTTCGGTCTCCGAGGCGTTGCAGGCGGCCCGGGAGTAGAACGGGATGCTGGCCAAGCGCGTGATCCCCTGTCTGGATGTGGATGCGGGCCGCGTGGTGAAGGGCGTGCGGTTCGTGGATCTCCAGGACGCGGGGGATCCCGTGGAGCTCGCGGCCCTCTACGACCGGGAGGGGGCGGATGAGCTCGTGTTCCTGGACATCACCGCCTCCGCGGAGGGACGTCCGATCCTGGAGGAGGTGGTGCGCAGGACCGCGGGGGAGGTGTTCATCCCCCTCACCGTCGGCGGCGGCATCCGTTCCGTGGAGGACGTGCGCCGCATGCTGCGGGCAGGGGCGGACAAGGTGGCGATGAACACCGCGGCCGTGCAGCAACCGGCGCTCGTGCGGGAGGCCGCCCGCATCTTCGGATCGCAGTGCGTGGTGGTGGCCATCGACGCCCGGCGCCGGGCGCCCGGGCGATGGGAGGTCTATACCCACGGGGGCCGTGTGCCCACGGGCCTGGACGTGGTCGCCTGGGCCCGGGAGGTGGAGCGGTTGGGCGCGGGAGAGATCCTGCTGACCAGCATGGACCGGGACGGCACCACGGAAGGGTTCGATCTCGAGCTGACCCGGTCCGTGAGCGAGGCGGTGGGGATTCCCGTGATCGCCTCGGGCGGGGCGGGAAATCCCGCGCACTTCGTGGAGGTGCTCACGGAGGGAAAGGCCGATGCGGCCCTCGCGGCTTCCATCTTTCACTTCGGGCGGGTGCGGATCCGCGAGGTGAAGGAGGCACTTTCGGCCGCGGGGATTCCGGTTCGCGTGGATTGAGGGCGGTGGAGCCGCAGGCACTCGCCTACGACGATCGGGGCCTCGTCCCCGTGGTGGTCCAGGACCGTCGGACCGGGGAAGTGCTCATGCTGGCCTACGCGAATGCGGAAGCCGTGGAGCGCACCCGGACCACGGGCTTCGCCCACTTCTGGTCCCGTGCCCGGAATGCCCTGTGGATGAAGGGGGAGACCTCGGGGAACCGGCTCCGGGTGGTGCGGATCCTCGTGGACTGCGACGCGGATGCCCTCCTGTACGTGGTGGAGCCGGAGGGTCCCGCGTGTCACCTGGGGGAACCCACCTGCTTCCACCGGACCCTGGAGGGAGAGCGGGACCGCTCCTCTTTCGGGATCCTCTCGGACCTCGCCGCCCTCATCGCCCACCGGGCCGCGCACCCGGTGGAGGGCTCATACACCTCCGACCTCCTCCAGGACCACCCCGCGCGGTTGCGGGAGAAGATCTACGAGGAGGCCGCGGAGGTGGCCCGGGCCGCCCGGGAGGAGGGCCGGGAGCGTCTCACGGAGGAGGCCGCAGACCTTCTCTACCACCTGCTGGTCCTCCTCCAGCGGAGCGGCGCCACGTGGGAGGAGGTGCTGGACCAGCTGGGCCGCCGGCGGAGAGCCCGTTCGGGCCCGTAGCGCCTGGGGAGGCATGCGGTACGCCATCCTCTCGGACATCCACGCGAACCTGGACGCCCTGGAGACGGTTTTGCAGGATCTCCAGGGGCAGGGGGTGGACCGGGTGATGTGCTTGGGGGACTTCGTGGGCTACGGGCCCGAACCCAACGAGTGCGTGGAGCGTCTCCGGCCCGTGTTGCACCTGGCGCTGGTGGGCAACCACGACCTCGCGGCCCTCGGACGTCTGAACCCCGAGCGGTTCAACCTCTTCGCCCGCATGGCCATCGAGTGGACCCGCCAGCGGCTCTCGCCGTCTGTCCGCGCCTACCTGGCCTCCCTCCTGCCCCGGGCGGAGGAAGAGGGCATCCTGTTCGTCCACGGGAGTCCCCGGGACCCCGTGGAGGAGTACATCCTGGATCCCCTCACCGCGGACGAGAACTTCCGGTCCGAGCCCTTTTCCATTTGCTTTTTCGGGCACTCCCACCTGCCCGTGTGGTTCCTCCACAACGGCGTTCACACCTCCGTGCGGCCGCTCCCCTCGAACGCCCCCGTGCGTCTGGAGGAGGGCACGCGGCACCTGGTGAACGTGGGGAGCGTGGGGCAACCCAGGGACGGAGACCCCAGAGCCGCCTACCTCATCTACGACGCGGAGGCCCGGACGGTGGAGCTCCGGCGACTTGTGTATCCCATCGAGGCGGTGCAGCGGAAGATGCGGGCCGCGGAGCTCCCCCGGCCCCTGTGGGCACGTCTGGCGGAGGGACGCTAGGATGCGGATCTATACCCGCACGGGGGATGGAGGGCAGACGGCCCTGTGGGGAGGCGAGCGCGTGTGGAAGGACCATCCCCGGGTGGAGGCGTACGGGACCGTGGATGAGCTGTGCAGCGTCCTCGGCGTGGTGCGCAGGTTGCTGCCCGGGGAGGATCTCCCGCGGTGGTTCGGGCGGATCCAGGAGACCCTCTTCTGCATCGGTGCGGAACTGGCGGCGCCCCGTCCGGAGAAAGGGCGGATCCCCCGCCTGACCGGGGAATCCGTGGAGGAGCTGGAGCACTGGATTGATCGGCTGAGCGCGGACCTCCCTTCTCTCCGGTCCTTCCTCCTCCCCGGCGGGACGGAGGCAGGCGCGTGGCTGCACCTGGCCCGGGCGGTGGCCCGGCGGGCGGAGCGGCGGCTGGTGACCCTGGCCCGTCAAGAGCCCTTGAACCCGGAGGTCCTCCGCTACCTGAACCGGCTGAGCGATTTCCTGTTCGTGGCCGCCCGGTGGGTGAACTTCCGGGCAGGCGTCCCGGAATCCCCCTGGCCCCCCGAGCCCCGGCCCTGACCCGGGATTGTCTCTCCGGCGGAAGTAGAGGACAATTTACATAGGCGTAGCAAGGAATCTACATCCGCCATGGGCCGGGAGATCCTGCTCTCGCCGCCTCGTACGGAGCCGCACCTCCGGGTGGAGGCGTCCTCCGTGTACGATTTCCTGGCCGCCCTCTTCGTGGTTCACCACCACGGGCGGTCCCTGGAGTTCGACGTTCCGGAGGAGTGGATCCGGCGGGCCCGCCGCGCCCTTGGCCCTCGCCTGCGCCGGGACCTGGCACGGTTTGCGGGCCCGCGGGCCTTCTTCCTCTCCCTGGTGACCCTTTTGGACCGGCAGGTGGCGGAGGCCAGCGTGCCGGCCTTCGTGGATCAGGTGGCCCGGCTGCCCGCGGAGGAGCTCGTGCTCCTGCTCCTCACGAGCCCCCCCGCGGCTCGGCCCGCGAGGCCGCACCTGTGTGAGGTGCTGAGGACCCGGCCCGGCCCGGCCCGTGCCGCCCTGCGGCGGTTCGGGCAGGCCTATCCCAGGGAACTGGGACGGCGGGAGGCGGTGGCCCTGGCGAGCCGGGATCCCCGGGAAGTGCAGGAAGGGATGGTGCGGCTCCTGCGGCGCTTCTACCAGGCCGTCTACGCCCCGGAGGAAGACCGGATCCTTCCCCTGTTGCAGCAGGACGCGGCGCGCAAGCGGGAGCGCGCCCGGCGCCTTCCCCTCCAGAGTTTCGTGGAGGAGGCCACGGGAGGGCTCGTTCTGGATCCCGCGGCGGCCTCCGAGGTGATCGTGGCTCCCTCCTATTTCGTGCGGCCCTACAACCTCGTGGTGGATCACGGGGGGATCCGCACGTACATCACTCCCCTCGGGGCGGAGGCGACCCCGGACGCCCTGGAGACGGTCCGGCGAGTGGCGAGGGCCCTCGCGGATGAATCCCGCCTTCGGATCCTGCGCCTGCTGGCGGAGCGGGCCATGTACACCCAGCAGATCGCCGAGGCCCTGGGGACCAGCCATGTCACCGTACTCCACCACCTAGCCGTCCTGCGGGCCGCACGGCTCATCCGGGTGGTGGAGCGCCAGCAGACCCGCTGGTACACCCTCCACCCGGAGGCCCTGGAATCCGCCCTCATCCACCTGCGGGCGTTCCTCCGGTCCCCTTCCGGGCAAGCCGGAGTTCCCTCCTGAGGGCCATGTTCCGGGCGTTTCGCCATCGCGCGTATCGCACGTACTGGTTGGGGATGGCCGTTTCCCAGGTGGGAACGTGGATGCAGGCCACGGCCCAGGCCTTCTTCGTGTACGAGCGGACGGGGTCGGCCCTGCAGACCGGGGTGGTGACCTTCGCCTTCACGCTCCCCTCCCTGCTCTTCTCCCTGTTCGGGGGAGCGGTGGCGGACCGGTACGACCGGCGGCGCCTGCTGCTCCTCACCCAGACGGGATTCCTCCTCTCCGCGGGCCTGCTGGCGGGTCTGACCTTCGGAGGGTGGGTGGAGGTCTGGCACCTCATGGTCTTCGCGTTCGTAAACGGTTTCCTCATGGCCATGGATGCGCCCGTCCGGCAGGCCATCCTCCCCGCCCTGGTCAGCCGCGAGGACCTGCAGAACGCCATCGGGCTCAACGCGGCCATGTTCAACGGATCCCGGATCTTCGGTCCCACATTGGCGGGCTTCGTCTACCAGGCGGGCGGGCCCGGATGGTGCTTCCTCCTCAACGCCCTCTCCTACCTGGCGGTGATCCTCCCCATGGCCCGGATCCGGGTGGATTCCCAGGTGGACCGCGGATCCCCTTTGCTGGATCACCTCCTGGGCGGGCTCCGATATGTCCATGGGCAGCGGGTGGTGCGGTCCCTGCTCCTGCTCCTGGCGGCGGTGGGGATGTTCGGTTTTACGTGGTCGGTGCTCAGCCCGGCCTTTACCGTCCGGGTCCTGCACGGGGGCGCCCTGGAAAACGGTTACCTCCTCACCGCGGTGGGGATGGGCAGCACGTTCGGAGCCCTCCGGGTGGCAGGAGGAGGAGCGTCCCATCGGCCTGGGCGGTTCGTGCTCACGAGCGCGGCGGCCACCGGGATGGCGCTCTTGGCCTTCTCGATGACCCGCCATCTCCTGCCCGCTCTGGCCTGCCTGAGCCTCACGGGGTTCTTCCTGACCTCCTTCATGTCCGCCACGAACTCCACCATCCAGTCCCTGGTGGAGGATCGGTACCGGGGCCGGGTGATGAGCCTCTACACCTTGGCCCTCATCGGCAGCGGCCCGCCGGGAAGCCTGGTGGCGGGGTCCCTGGCGGACCTGGTGGGCGTTCCCGCGAGCCTCGCCCTGAACGGCGCCCTGGTGGCGCTCAGCGCCGGGGTATGCGCGGCACTGGTCCCGGACCTTGTCCGCCTGGACGGACACGCCCTGCGGCGTCCGGCGGCCTTTCGTCCCCCTGGGGATGCGGCTCCGCAGGCTAGGTCCGGCTCAGGATGATGGCCTGTTTGAGTTCCTGGATGGCCTTGGTGATCTCAATCCCCTGCGGGCATGCCTCCGTGCAGTTGAACACCGTGCGGCACTTGAAAACCCCGCTGCGGTCCGCGAGGATCTGCAGTCGCTGCTGCGCGGCCTGGTCGCGGCTGTCGAAGATGAACCGGTGTGCGGCCACCAGGGCCGCGGGGCCGAGGAACTCCCCGGTGCCCCAGAAAATGGGGCAGGCGGTGGTACATACCGCGCACAGGATGCACTTGGTGGTGTCCTCGTACCGGGCGCGCTCCTCCGGGGTCTGCCGGCGTTCCTGGGGCGGCGGTGGTTCGTCGGTGATGAGCCACGGCATAACCTGGCGGTACTTCTCGAAGAAGGGCTCCATGTCCACCACGAGATCCTTGATGACCCGAAGCCCCCGGAGGGGCTCCACGGTGATCCGGGGTCCCAGGTCCTTGATGAGGACCTTGCAAGCGAGCCGGTTGCGGCCGTTGATGAGCATGGCGTCGGATCCGCAGATCCCGTGGGCACAGGAGCGACGCAGGGCCAGGGAACCGTCGAGGTTCGCCTTGATGTAGTGGAGGGCGTCCAGCACCCGATCGAAGGGATCCACGGGGACCTCGTACTCCGCCCAGTAGGGCCGCCGGTCCACTTCCGGGTTGAACCGCTTGATGCGGATGGTCGCCTTCATGGGAACCTCCGGGTCAGTAGGTCCGTGCCTGCGGCTGGAACCGGGTGATCACCACGGGCTTATAGCGGAACTCGAAGGTGCCATCCGGCTTGCGGTAGAGCAGGGTGTGCTTGAGCCAGTTCTCGTCGTCCCGCTTGGGATAGTCCTCCCGCATGTGGGCCCCCCGGCTCTCGGTGCGGTGGAGGGCGGAGCGAACCGTGGCCTCCGCCACGTCCAACAGGCACCCCAGCTCCCACGCCTCCAGCAGATCCTGGTTGAAGATCCGGCCCCGGTCGTCCAGACGGATTCGGCGGTACCGCTCCCGCAGATCCCCGAGGATCTCCAGCATCTTCCGAAGGCCCGCCTCGTCGCGGAAGATGCCGCAGTACTCCATCATGTTCTCCGCCAGCTCCTGCCGGAGGACGGCCACCTTCTCCTTCCCCTCGCTGCGGAGCAGCCGCTCCATCTGTTCCCGGGCGTCGCTGTCGGGGTTATGGCGCAGCGGGACCCGCTCCGCCTCCCGGAGGTAGCGGACCATGTCCCGCCCCGCCCGACGGCCGAACACCAGGATGTCCACCAGGGAGTTGGTGCCCAGGCGATTGGCCCCATGCACGGACACGCAGGCGCACTCTCCGGCCGCATACAGCCCGGGGAGAACCGTATTCTTCTCGTCCAGGACCACCCGACCCCACACGTCCGTGGGGATGCCGCCCATGGCGTAGTGGGCGGTGGGCTGTACGGGGACGGGCTGCGTGGCAGGATCGATCCCCAGGTAGATCCGGGCGAAGCTGGTGATGTCCGGAAGCTTCTCCTCGAGGAGCTGGCGAGGCAGGTGGGTGAAGTCCAGGTGGAGGTAGTCCTTTCCGTCGATGCCCCGGCCCTCCCGGATCTCCGTGATCATGGCCCGGGCGATGATGTCCCGGGGGGCCAGGTCCAGGAGGGTGGGGGAGTAGCGCTCCATGAACCGTTCCCCGTACCGGTTGCGCAGCACCGCTCCCTCGCCGCGCGCGGCCTCCGACATGAGGATGCCCAAGCGGTAGATCCCCGTGGGATGGAACTGGTAGAACTCCATGTCCTCCAGCGGGATCCCCCGGCGCCAGCAGATGGCGGCCCCGTCACCCGTGAGGGTGTGGGCGTTGCTGGTGACCTTGTAGATCCGGCCCCATCCGCCCGTGGCGAACATGACTGCCCGGGCGTGGAAGGTGTGCAGCTCCCCGGTCAGGATCTCCCAGGCCACCACCCCGCAGGCGGCCCCGTCCTCCACGAGGAGATCCAGCACCTGGAACTCGTTAAAGAAACGCACGTTCTGCCGCAGGCACTGCTGGTACAGGGTCTGCAGGATCATGTGGCCGGTCCGATCCGCCGCGTGGCAGGCCCGACGCACGGGGCCCTGTCCAAAGTGGTGGGTATGGCCCCCGAACCGGCGCTGGGCGATGCGGCCGTCCGGGGTGCGATCGAAAGGCAGCCCCAGGTGCTCCAGGTCGTAGACGGTCTCGATGGCCTCCCGGGCCAGGATCTCCGCCGCGTCCTGGTCCACGAGATAATCCCCGCCCTTCACGGTATCGAACATGTGCCATTCCCAGTGGTCCTCCTCCATGTTCCCCAGCGCGGCCCCGATCCCGCCTTGGGCGGCCCCCGTATGGGAACGGGTGGGGTACAGCTTCGAGATCACCGCCACCCGCAGGTCCGCTTGGCGACTCAGCTCCATGGCCGCATAGAGCCCGGCTCCGCCCGCCCCCACGATCACCGCGTCAAACTCGTGCACCGCCATCGCGTCTCCCCCCTTTTTACCGCCCTATGAGGGTTCCGGGCTGGAAGCTGAAGAGCACGAGAGACCCCAGGATGGTGAATACCAGACCCACGGACCAGAGGACGACGTTCCACACAAGCCGCCAGCCGGCGGACCGTGTGTAATCGTAAACGATCCCTCGAACCCCCACGAGCCCGTGGGTGAGGGCCAGGAGGAGGATAAGGAGGTCATACACCCGCCAGAAGGGGGTGCTGAACCGCTGGGCCACGAAGGCGAAGTCGATCCGGTCCGTACTGTTGAGCACGTGCATGATGTAGAGATGGCCCAACACGAGGCCCAGGAGGAGCACCGCGGAGATCCGCAGATAGAGCCACCCCAGCCACGCCCAGCCGTTCGCACGCGCGCCCGTCATGGTCCCCTCCTACGGGAAGATCGGCCGGAGCATGAGCACCGCCACGGGCAGCATCACCACCGCGTACAGGGCCGCCCCCACCCAGAACATGCGGCGGTAGGACCGGGTGGCTCGGGGAAAGAGGTCCAGGATCATCACCAGGATTCCGTTGCCCGCGTGGTACACCACCGCGGCCACCAGGAGGAACTCCAGGGGCTTGAACCAAGGCTGCTTGTAAAGGGCGAGGGCGTGATTGTAGGCCTCCGGACCGTACAGGAGCATGGAGGTCTCGATGATGTGAAGCAGCAGGAACGCGAGCACCGCCACGCCCGTGATCCGGTGCAGGGCCCAAGCCAGCATCCCGGGTCCGCCTCGATACATTCCCCCACCTCCTAGGTCCCTTGCTCGATCTCCCGGCGCATGTCGTCCATGTGGCACTCCATGGCCTCCCACGCGGCCTGCTCGTCGCGCCGCTGGAGAGCCTCCAGGATGGTCTCGTGGAACCGTTGAGCCTTTTGGGGACTCGTGGGCGCCCGACCCGCGGCCTCCCGGCTCAGCAGCCACATCTCCGTGAGGGTGCGCACCAGGGAGGCGAGCACGGGATTGCGGGTGGCTTCCGCCAGCTGCTCGTGGAACCGGAGGTCCCCTTCCAGGTCTCGGCGGCCACCAGCCAGTTCCGCGGCCCGACGCTCCACCAGCTCCTGCAGCTGCTCCACGTCCTCCGCGGTCGCCCTCCGGACCGCCAGAACCACCACCTCCCGCTCCACGATCCGCCTGGCCTCCAAGAGGTCCAAGAGGAACGTGCGCTCGGAGAGGCGGCTCCAGACCGCGGGATCCACGGGAGTGGGGGGCTCCCGGACGAAGGTGCCGTCTCCGGGTCGGACCTCCACCAGCCCCAGGGCGGCCAGCACCCGCAGGGCCTCCCGCACGGAGGCCCGGCTCACGTTCAACAGCTCCGCCAACTCCCGCTCGCTGGGGAGCCGGTCCCCCGGCTGGAGGTGCCGTTCGGCCACCAGCTCCTGGATCTGGTGCACGATCGCCTCGTAGAGACGCCGGGGGCGGATGGGCTGGAAGAGGGATGCGCGGTTCATGGTCTGGTGGCCTAGTGGTCTGACCAACCCTTATGGTATTCTCAAGGCGGGCCTCCGTCAACGGCCCCTCACGGCATCTAGAATCACAGAGGTTAGGGGATGCTGCAGCTGGAACGGTTCTCCCTGCCAAAGGAAGGCCAGCGCATCCAGGTTCAGGATGGACGTCTCGTGGTCCCCGATGTTCCCATCATCCCCTTCATCGAGGGGGATGGGATCGGCCCCGATATCTGGCGGGCCACCCGGCGCGTGGTGGACGCGGCGGTGGAGAAGGCGTACGAGGGACGCCGCCGGATCGTCTGGTATGAGGTGTATGCGGGAGAGAAGGCCTACCGGGAGTTCGGGGACTGGCTTCCCGCGGATACCCTCCGGGCCTTCGAGTACTACTACGTGGGGATCAAGGGTCCCCTCACCACCCCCGTGGGCGGTGGGTACCGGTCCCTCAACGTCGCCCTCCGGCAGTTGCTGGATCTGTACGCCTGCGTGCGCCCCGTGCGGTGGTTCGAGGGCGTTCCCGCCCCCATCCGGCACCCTGAACGGGTGAACATGGTGGTGTTCCGGGAGAACACCGAGGACCTGTACACCGGGATCGAGTGGCCCGCGGGTTCCCCGGAGGCGAACCGGATCATCGAGTGGCTGCGGAGGGAGTTCGGCGCGGAGATCCGGCCGGGCTCGGCCATCGGCGTCAAACCCATGAGCCCGTTTGGCAGCAAGCGCCTGGTGCGGAAGGCCATCCGGTACGCTCTGGATCGCAAGCGCCGGAACGTCACCCTCGTCCATAAGGGAAACATCATGAAGTACACGGAGGGCGGGTTCCGGGAGTGGGGCTACCAGGTGGCCAAGGAGGAGTTCGGGGATCAAACGGTCACCTGGGAGGAGGTGCAGACCCGCTACGGCGGGAAGGTTCCCGAGGGCAAGCTCCTGATCCAGGACTTCATGGCGGACATCACCTTTCAACACATCGTCATCCGGCCTCAGGACATCGATGTCATCGCCACGGGGAACCTGAACGGGGATTACCTCTCGGACGCCATCGCAGCCCTGGTGGGGGGGATCGGGATGGCGCCCGGGGCCAACATCGGGGACTTCCATGCGGTGTTCGAGGCAACCCATGGCACCGCTCCCAAGTACGCGGGACAGGACAAGGTGAACCCCACCTCCCTCCTGCTCTCCGCGGTCATGATGCTGGAGTACATAGGCTGGCAGGAAGCCGCGGACCTCATCATCCGGGGACTGGAAGCGACTTTCCGGAAGAAGGTGGTGACCTATGACCTCGCACGTCTCATGGAGGGGGCCCGGGAGGTCCGCACCAGCGAGTTCGCCACGGAAGTGATCAACAACCTCTAGGAGGCGGATCATGGCGCGGGGGCGGCCCAAGATCTCCATCGTGGGGGCCGGGGCGGTGGGCACGGCTGCGGCCCAATGGATGGCCGGCCGGGAGCTGGGGGACATCGTCCTCGTGGACATCATCGAGGGATTGCCACAAGGCAGGGCCCTGGACCTCCAGCACGCGGGTCCCATCGCGGGGTTTGACGTGCGGGTCACGGGCTCCAACGACTACGCGGCCACCGCGGGTTCGGACGTGGTGGTGGTCACCGCGGGGGTTCCCCGCAAACCCGGGATGACCCGGGAGCAGCTGGTGGACACGAACGCGGGGATCGTGCGCGGGATCATGCAGGAGGTGGTTCCCCGCTCGCCAGAGGCGGTGTACGTGATCGTCACGAATCCCCTGGATGCCATGACGTACATCGCCTACCGCACCTCCGGGCTTCCCCGGGAACGGGTCATCGGACAGAGCGGGGCCCTGGACACCACCCGGTTTCGGGCCTTCCTCGCGGCGGAGTTGGGCGTGTCCGTACAGGACGTCCAGGCCCTGGTGATCGGGGCCCACACGGATAAGGACATGGTGCCCGTGGCCTCCCTCGCGAACGTACGGGGGATCCCGGTCACGCGCCTTCTGCCTCGGGAACGGCTGGAGGCGGTGGTGGCCCGCACCCGACGGGCCGGGGCGGAGATCACGGAGCTCATGAAGCAGAGCGCCTTTGCGGCTCCCGGGGCCGCCATCTGCGAGATGGTGGAGGCCATCCTCCGGGATCGCAAGCGTCTCCTCCCGTGCTCCGTGTACCTGGAGGGGGAGTACGGGGAGCGGGACGTGTGCGTGGGCGTCCCGGTGATCCTCGGGGCCCGCGGGGTGGAGCGCATCGTGGAGCTCCCCCTTTCCGAGGAAGAGTGGGGGCTGTTTCGGGCGAGCTGCGCCGCGGTGCGAGAACTTCTGGGAGCCGTGCAGGTATGAAGCTCCACGAGTACCAGGCCAAGCAGCTGTTCCGAAGCTACGGCATCCCCGTTCAGCGGGATGCGGTGATCGAGCGCCCCGAGGAGATCCCGGGGTTGTCCCTGCGCTATCCCCTGGTGCTGAAGGCCCAGGTCCTGGTGGGTGGCCGTGGCAAGGCGGGAGGGATCCAGCTGGCCCGGACCCCGGAGGAGGCGATCGAACGGGCCCGGACCCTTCTCGGCATGGAGATCCGGGGGGAGCGGGTCCGCAGGATCCTGGTGGCGGAGGCCGTGGACATCGAGGAGGAGCACTACCTCGCCTTCACCGTGGATCGTTCCGCGCGGCGCCTCGCCTTCGTGGCCTCGAGCATGGGAGGGGTGGACATCGAGGAGATCGCCCGCACCCATCCTGATCGGATCCACAAGGTGGCCATCGATCCCCTGGAGGGGTTCCTGCCGTTCCACGCGCGGCAGGTGGCGCAGCGCATGGGCTTCCGCGGGGATTCTCTCGTCCAGTTCGCCCAGATCGCCCACGCCCTTTACCGCGTGTGCGTGGACCTGGACGCGGAGCTCGCGGAGATCAACCCCCTCGCGCGGGCGGAGGGGCGCCTGCTGGCGGTGGATGCCAAGGTGGTGGTGGACGACAACGCCCGCTTCCGGCACCCCGATCTCCCAGAGGACGAGGAGGCCACGGACCTGGAGCGTCTGGCTCGGCGATACGATCTCTCCTATGTGGAGCTGGATGGGGACATCGCCGTCATCGGGAACGGGGCCGGACTCGTGATGTCCACCCTGGACATGGTGGCTCACTTCGGCGGCCGGCCCGCGAACTTCCTGGACGTGGGCGGAGGGGCCAGCAGCGAGGCCATGCGGCACGCGGTGGACATCGTGCTCCGGAAGCCGGGGGTGCGGGTCCTGTTCATCAACATCTTCGGGGGCATCACCCGGTGCGACGACATCGCCCGCGGGATCGTGGCCGCCCGCCCCACGGTTCCCACCACCATCCGGCTCGTGGGCACCAATGAAGGGGAGGGTCGCCGGATCCTGGAAGAGGCGGGGATGGCGGCCTTTACGGACCCCGAGGAGGCGGCCCGCCACGCGGTGGCTTCGGTGGGGAGGCCGTAGATGAGCATTCTTGTGGACGAGACCACCCGGGTCCTGGTGCAGGGGATCACGGGGTACCAGGGCGCCTTCCACACGGCCCGCATGCTGGAGTTCGGGACCCGGGTGGTGGCGGGCGTCACGCCCGGAAAAGGGGGGGAGCGGGTGCACGGGGTCCCCGTCTTCGACACCGTGGAGGAGGCGGTCCGGGCCACGGGGGCGACCGCCAGCTGCGTGTTCGTGCCTGCCCGGTTCGCTTGCGATGCCGTGCTGGAAGCGGTGGAGGCCGGCCTGGATCCCATCGTGGTGATCACGGAGCACATCCCGGTGCACGACACCATCCGGATGGTGGAGGCGGCTCGGCGCCGGGGGATCCGCATCATCGGTCCCAACGGCCCCGGGGTCACCTCCGCGGGCAAATGCAAGATCGGGATCATGCCGAACAACCTCTTCCGGCCGGGACCCGTGGGCCTCGCCTCCCGCTCGGGAACCCTCACCTACGAGATCGTGGCCTCCCTCACCCGGGCGGGGATCGGACAGTCCACCGCGGTGGGCATGGGTGGGGATCCGGTGATCGGCACGAGCTTCGTGGAACTCCTGGGAGCCTTCGAACAGGATCCTCAGACGGAGGTGGTGGTGCTCGTGGGTGAGATCGGGGGGACCGCGGAGGAGGAGGCTGCGGCCTACATCCGGGATCGCGTGCGCAAGCCCGTGGTGGCGTACGTGGCAGGCCGGACCGCTCCTCCCGGCAAGCGCATGGGGCATGCGGGGGCCGTGATCTCCGGCAGCGAGGGAACCGCCCAGGCGAAGATCGAGGCTCTGCAGGCCGCGGGGGTGGCGGTGGCGGAGCTGCCCACCCAGGTCGCTTCCCTGGTGGCCCGGGTCCTGAACGGACGGCCCGTGGAGTGAGGTGGGGTTTCTCATCCGGGTTCTGGTGAACGTCGTGGGGCTGGGGCTTGCTCCCCGGATCTTCCCCGGGGCACTGGGGGTGGAGGACGGGCGGACCCTCGTGGGCGCGGCCCTCTTGCTGGCGGTGGTCAACGTTACCCTCCGTCCCGTGCTGCTTCTCATCGCCCTCCCCCTGAATCTCCTCACCCTGGGGCTCGCCACGCTCGGGGTGAACACCCTCCTGCTGTACCTCGTGGTCTGGTCCCTCGGGATCCCGCACGGTGGGATCGTGGCCCTCTTTGCGGTTTCCCTCTTCCTCTCCGTCCTGGGTGTGCTTTTGGCCGCGGTGATGGGGCCCTAGACCCATGCAGTTCGTGATCATCACGGGGCTTTCCGGAGCGGGCAAGTCCACCGCGGTGCACGTCTTCGAGGACATGGGGTACTTCTGCGTGGACAACCTGCCGCCTGTCCTGGTGCCCCGGTTTGCGGAGCTGGTGAGTCGGTCCCACGGGCGGGTGGACCGGGTGGCGGTGGTGATGGACATCCGCAGCGGAGAGTTCTTCGATGAGATCGAGGACGCCCTCCGAGCCCTGGACGAGCGTCGACTCCCCTATCGCGTCCTCTTCCTGGACGCTTCGGACGAGGTCCTGGTCCGCCGGTTCAAGGAGACCCGTCGCAAGCATCCCCTCGCCCCGAGCGGGTCCGTGCTGGAGGGAATTCAAGCGGAGCGGAGGCGCCTGGAGACCCTACGGGAGCGGGCCCACAAGATCGTGGACACCAGCACCCTTACCCCTCAGGCCCTGCGGACGGAGCTCCAGGCAGAGTTCGGGCCGACTTCGGAGCGGGCCCTCACCATCACCGTGCTCTCCTTCGGGTATAAGCACGGACTGCCCATGGACGCGGACCTGGTCTTCGACGTGCGCTTTCTCCCCAATCCCCACTACGTGCCCGAGCTACGTCCTCACCCGGGAACCCATCCGGAGGTGCGGGCCTACGTGCTCGCCTCCCCGGAGGCCCAGACCTTCCGGGGGCAGATGCTGGAGATGGTCTCCTTCCTGCTCCCGCACTTCATCCGGGAGGGGAAGTCGCACCTGGTGATCGCCATCGGGTGCACGGGGGGACGGCACCGGTCCGTGGTCTTCGCGGAGGAGCTGGGAAGCCACCTCCGGGAATTGGGCTATGCGGTTCGGATCCGGCACCGGGACCTGGATCGGGAGTGAGGCATGAGGCAGGCGGTGATCCGGGTGCGCCTTCCGCTTCGGGTGCGCCAGTTCGCCAAGTGGCTGGTTCCGGGAATCCGCGTCAAGCGGTTCCTGGCCCTGGTGCTGTTGGGCGTCCTTCTGGTGACCGGGGGGACCTTGCTCCTCCTAAGCCGTCTCCCTCTTCGGAGGAGTCTACTGGAGCGGATCGGTGCGCTCCCGGACGGAGCGGTCCTGGGCTCGGGCACGGCCCTGGTCGTCCTGGGCCTCTATGGAGTCTTCCTCGGAGTGCGGGCCACCATCCGATCCGTGGCCGGCGTCTTCCTGCCCCGGGGGGACCACCGACTCGTGGAGCTGCTGGTCCAGCACCGAGCTGTTCCCCGAGGTCCCCGCATCGTGGCCATCGGAGGCGGGACCGGACTTTCGACCCTCCTGCGGGGCCTCAAGGCCTATGCCGCCCACCTCACCGCGGTGGTGACGGTCACCGATGACGGGGGGAGTTCGGGACGCCTCCGGCGGGAACTGGGAATCCTCCCCCCGGGGGACATCAACGACTGCCTGGTGGCCTTGGCAGAGGTGGAGCCCGTGATGACCCGCCTGTTCCAGTACCGCTTCGACCGAGGGGACCTGGCGGGTCACTCCTTCGGCAATCTGTTCCTGGCCAGCATGGTGGGGGTAGGGGGGGACCTCGTGTCCGCGGTGCGGCTGGCGAGTCGCGTGCTCGCCATCCGGGGACAGGTCCTTCCGGCCACCGCGGATCACGCGGTGCTGGGGGCGGAGTTCGCGGACGGGACCGTGGTGGAAGGAGAATCCACCATCCCGCAGCTCCGCAAGCCCATCCGCCGGGTCTACCTGAATCCCCCGAACGTGCGTGCGGTTCCCGAGGTCCTGGAGGCCCTGGTCCAGGCAGACCTCATCCTGCTGGGCCCCGGGAGCCTCTTCACCTCCGTGCTCCCCAACCTTCTGGTTCCGGGCATCGCGGAGGCCCTCCGGAGGGCCTCCGCGCCCGTGGTGTACATCGTGAACGTCATGACCCAGCCCGGGGAGACGGACGGGTTCCGGGCCTCCGATCACGTGCGGACGGTGGTGGAGCACCTCGGGACCGGGGTGGTGGATGTGGCCCTGGTCAATACCCAGATGCCCCGCAACCGGGCCGTGCTGGAACGCTACCGGGAACAGGGTGCCTTCCCCGTGGAGCCCGACCTGGAGCGGATCCGGCATCTGGGCGTGGAGGCGGTGGGACGCCCCCTGATGAGCGAGACGGACCTCTTGCGTCACGACCCGGCCCGTCTGGCCCAGGCGGTCCTGGAGATCTTCGAGCGCCTCCTCCACCGCCGGCGTCCGGTGCGGGTGAGCGTGATCAATCCGTAGCTGGTTTTGTTTGCTTGACATGAGGAGAAGGGGAGCCCTATGATGCGCCTGGACCGTCAGGACCGGATTGCCCACCGGATGATGGTTCCGGCATCCGCTGCCGCGGTGTAAAGGGTTCCGTTCGAGGGGGTAAACCGACGCTCCGGAGGCCATGGCGGGACAGGTCCTCTGTCTTGCCGGACGGAGAGATCCGAGGTGAGGGAGGTGCCGTTCGACTGGGCATACGTGGCGGCCTTCGCGCTGCTGGGTAGCCTCCTGGCGGCATTGCCGTTCGCCGTGGTCTGGTTGCTGGCCCCCCGAAGTTCGTATTCCCAAAAGCGGTTGACCTACGAGTCCGGTGTGATCCCCTTCGGGGAGGCATGGGCCCAGTTCCACGTGCGTTACTACCTCTACAGTTTGGTGTTTCTCCTCTTCGATATCGAGGTGATCTTCATCTATCCGTGGACCGTGGTCCTCCGGCAGCTGGGGCCCCTCGCCTTCGTGGAGATGCTGGTCTTCATCGTCGTTCTCGCGGTGGGCCTCGCATACGCGTGGCGGAAGGGAGGGCTGGAGTGGACGTGATGGCGGAGGCGATCCGCATGGTCCTCTCCGTGGTGATCGTGTTCACCTTCGTGGCGGTTGGGGTGGCGCTCTTCCTGGTGCTGATGGAGCGGAAGGTGAGCGCGTGGGTCCAGGCCCGCATCGGACCTCGCCATGTGGGACCCTACGGGACCCTGCAGACCCTGGCGGATCTCCTGAAGCTCCTGCAGAAGGAGCACATCCTGCCCGCGGGCGCGGATCGCCTGATGTTCGGCGTCGCACCCGTGGTGGTGGCGGTGGCCGCCCTCATGAGCTATGTGGTGCTCCCCTGGGGGCCGGGCGTCATCGTACGGGACCTCGGGGTCGGGGTCCTGTACTTCGCCGCGGTCCTCTCCCTGGAAGTGGTGGGGATCCTCACCGCGGGATGGGCTTCCAATAACAAGTACGCACTCCTCGGGGGGTTGCGATCCGCCGCCCAGATGGTTTCCTATGAACTTCCTCTGGGGTTTTCCATCCTCACGGTGGCCACCATCGCGGGGACCCTCTCCACGGTCCGTATCGTGGAGGCCCAACCCTATCCCTGGTACACGTATCCCTCCGTCCTCCTGGCGGGCCTCGTGTTCTTGGTGGCGGCCACCGCGGAAAGCAACCGGATCCCCTTCGACCTCCCGGAGGCGGAGTCGGAGCTGGTGGCCGGGTATTTCTCCGAGTATTCCCCCCTCAGGTTTGCCCTGTTCCAGCTCGGGGAGTACGGATCCCTGTTCGCCACCTCGGCCCTCTTCGTGACCCTGTTCCTGGGGGGCTGGCGGGGCCCGTTCGAGATCCCTCTCGTGGGGCCCGTGGTGGACGGCATCTTCTGGTTTCTGCTGAAGACCTACGCGGTGGTGTTCTTCTTCATGTGGGTGCGGTGGACGTATCCGCGCTTCCGGATCGACCAGCTGCTGAACGTCTCGTGGAAGCTCCTGTTGCCCCTGAGCCTTGCGAACCTCCTCCTGGCGGGATTGCTGGTGACGTGGAGCGGGTGAGATGGCGGAGGCCGTGGCCTTCTACGGACTGACCGCGGTGGCCCTGGGGGCCGCCCTCGTGGTGGTGCTCTCCCGGAACATGGTGCACGCCGCGGTGTCCCTGATCCCCGTGCTCCTGGCGGTGGCGGGCTACTACGTGCTGCTGGGTGCGGAATTCGTGGCCGCCATCCAGATCCTCATCTACGCGGGGGCCATCACCGTGCTCATCCTGTTCGTGATCCTCCTCACGGAGGGCGCCACGGGCGTACGGGTCCGGCCCCGGAACGAGCAGGTGCCCCTGGGGGCCCTCGTCTGCTTGGCCCTGGCGGTCCTGCTCATCGCGGTTCTCACCCGGACCCCCTGGCCTCAGGCCCAGGGCACCCTTCCCGACTACAATCCGGGGGCCGTGGGTCAGAGTTTTCTCACCGCGTACGTGCTGCCCTTTGAGGTCACGTCCCTGCTGATCGTGGCGTGTCTGGTGGGGGCCATCGTGGTGGCGCGCAGGGAGGCATGATCGGACTCGGACACTACCTCGTCTCCGGTGCCCTCTTGTTCGCCGTGGGTCTCTTCGCGGTGCTCACCCGGCGCAGCGCGGTGGCCATCCTCATGGGCATCGAGCTCATGCTGAACGCGGCCAACATCAATTTCGTGGCCTTCACCAAGTTCGTCTCCCCGGAATTGGTGCGGGGGCACATCGCGGCCCTCGTCGTCATCACCCTGGCCGCGTGCGAGGCCGCGGTGGGACTGGCGCTCGTGATCAGCGCCTACCGACACCTGGAGACCGTGCAGGTGGACGAGATCAACCTTATGAAGTGGTAGGAGGACCATGAGCGCCTGGGCCTGGCTCATCCCGCTCTTTCCCCTCCTCGGATACGGGGTTCTCATCGCCTGGGGCAGGAGGCTCGGGGATCGGTCGCCTTGGGTGGCGCTGGGCGCCATGTTCCTGGCGACCCTGACGGCCCTGCTGGTGTTCGGGGAGCAGCTCCGAGGGGCGGAGCCGTATGTGTGGCGGACGGTCTGGGCCGTGGGGGGGGACCGGGAGATCACCGCGGGATACACCGTGGATCGCCTGTCCGCCACCATGGCCCTCATGGTCACCGTGGTGGGCACCCTCATCTTCGTGTACTCCGTGGGCTACATGCGGGGAGATCCCTACTACAGTCGGTTCTTCGCCTTCCTCAGCCTCTTCTGCGCAGGGATGCTCACCACGGTCCTCGCCAACAGCTTCGTGGTGCTCCTGCTGGGTTGGGAGATCATCGGGCTGTGCTCGTATCTCCTCATCGGCTTCTACTTCCGGCGGCGTTCCGCCAACATGGCGCAGATGAAGGCCTTCCTCACCACCCGGGTGGGGGACACCTTCATGCTGGTGGGGATCATGCTGCTGTTTTGGCAGTTCGGTACCGTAGATTACCACGAGATCTTCGAGGCGTTGGCCCACGGCAAGACCTGGTCTCCCGCCGCGGTTCCCCTGTTCGGCATGCCCGTGCCCCTTGCGGTCCTGGCCGCACTCCTGGTCTTCGGAGGGCCCGTGGGCAAGAGCGGTCAGGTGCCCCTTCACGTGTGGCTACCGGACGCCATGGAGGGGCCCACCCCGGTTTCCGCCCTCATCCACGCGGCCACCATGGTGGCCGCGGGCGTGTACCTGGTGGCCCGCACCTACCCCCTCTTTTTCTACACGCCGAACCATGTGGCCCTGGAGGCGGTGGCTTGGGTCGGGGCGGCCACGGCGCTTCTGGCGGCCCTCATGGCGGTGGCCCAGGACGACATCAAGCGCATCCTCGCGTACTCCACCATCAGCCAGCTGGGCTTCATGATGGCGGGGCTGGGAGTCCTGGGGTACACCGCGGGCTTCTTCCACCTCCTCACCCACGCCTTCTTCAAGGCACTGCTGTTCCTGGGAGCGGGAAGCGTGATTCACGCGGTGCGCACGAACAACATCAAGGAGATGGGCGGGTTGTGGAAGAGCATGCCCGTCACCTTCGGGACGTTCCTCGTGGGATATCTGGCGCTGGCCGGGATCTTCCCGCTCGCGGGCTTCTGGAGCAAGGATGAGATCCTGTTGGAGGCGTACCACCACAATCCCGCGGTGTACTGGGTGCTCACCGTGGCCTCCTTCCTCACCGCCTTTTACATGACCCGGCTTGTGGCCTATGCCTTCTTCGGATCCTACCGGGGACCTGCACACCCGGAGCCGGATCCGTGGCTCCCGGAGGACTACGCGCGGGCGGGGATCCGGGAGGCCCACCACGGATCCCACGGACAGGGTTCGCATGCCACCGTCCCGCACGAGAGCCCGCCCGTGATGACCGTCCCCCTGGTGGTGCTCGCGGTCTTCTCCGCGGTGGTGGGGGGAGTGGGAGTTCCCGGCACGGGACCCGAGGGCGGATCCTGGCTCCACCACTTCATCGAGTTCGAGGGGTTCAGGGAAGCGGGCATCCACGCGCCGGACTTCTCCTGGGCCGTAGCCCTGCGGGGGCTCGGGGTGGCCCTGGCGGGCATCCTGGCGGCCTGGGTGATGTATGGGGCAGGGGTGATCCGCAGCGAGCAGGTGCGGCGATGGGTGCCTTGGCTGGTGACCTTCCTGCGGAGCCGGATGTACTTCGATGCGTTCTACGGCTGGCTTTTCGTGCGGGGAGGGTTGGCCCTGGCCCGGCTGTTACGGGCCTTCGATACCTACGTGGTGGACGGGATCGTGAACGCGGTGGGCTACCTGTTGGTGCTGGTGGCCCGGCTGGATCGCCTGTTCGACACGTACGTGGTGGACGGGATCGTGAACCTGGTGGGCATCCTCACACGGTGGCTGGGCGGGATCCTGCGCTACGTCCAGACGGGTCGCGCCTATAACTACATCCTCCTCGCCACCCTGGGCGTGGTGCTCATCGTGGTGTGGACCCTGTGGAGGTTGTGACCATGCCCATTCTCACCGTGACCCTCTTCCTGCCGCTCCTGGGGGCCCTCGTGGTGCTGTTCCTGTCCCCGCACGATCCGGGCCGCATCCGAAGGGTGACGCTGGCATTCGCAGGGCTCACCTTCCTCAGCTCCCTCGCCATCTTGTCGTATTTCGACTTCGGGCGGCGGGAGATCCAGCTGGTGGAGGAGGCGGCGTGGATCCCCGCCATCGGCGTCCAGTACAAGGTGGGGGTGGACAGCATGAGCCTCGCCCTGGCCATCCTCACCACCCTTCTCACGCTCCTCTCCGTCATCTATTCCCTGCGGGTGGAGGAGCGGGTGAAGGAGTACAACCTGCTGTTCCTGCTGCTGGAAACGGGCATGCTGGGCGTGTTCTTCGCCCTGGATTTCTTCCTGTTCTATGTGTTCTGGGAGCTCACCCTGGTCCCCATGTACTTCCTCATCGGGATCTGGGGGGGGGCCCGCCGGGAGTACGCGGCCATCAAGTTCTTCCTGTATACCCTGGTGGGTTCGCTGGCCATGCTGCTGGCCATCCTGCTCCTGTACTTCCACCTGCCGCCCGGGGAGCGGACCTTCGACGTGCTGCGGATCCTGGAGGCCCGGCCGCTGGCAGGGACCGGACTATTGGCGCAGCTCGCCTTCTGGGGCTTCTTTCTGTCCTTCGCCATCAAGGTGCCCATGTGGCCCTTCCACACCTGGTTGCCGGACGCCCACGTAGAGGCCCCCACGGCGGGCTCCGTCATCCTGGCCGCCATCCTGCTGAAGCTGGGGACCTACGGGTTCGTGCGCTTCAGTCTTCCCCTCTTCCCCGAGATCTTCCAGCAGCATGCCTCCCTCATCGCGACCCTGGCCGTCATCGGGGTCATCTACGGCGCCCTGGTGGCCATGGCGCAGCAGGATCTCAAGAAACTGGTGGCCTACTCCTCCGTGAACCACATGGGATATGTGATGCTGGCGGTGGCCGCCGCGGCCGCGGCCCGAGGGAGGCCAGAGCTCATGGGCCCCGCGGCCACGGCCCTGAACGGAGCGGTGCTGGAGATGCTGGCCCATGGGGTCATCACGGGGGCCCTGTTCCTCATCGTGGGCGTCATCTATGACTATCGGACCCACACCCGCGGGGTAGAGGACTTCGGCGGGCTGTGGGCGGTGCTCCCCAAATACGGGGCCGTGACCATCACCGCCATGTTCGCCTCCCTGGGACTCCCGGGGCTCATGGGCTTCGTGGCGGAGTTCCTGATCTTCGTGGGTTCCTTCGCCATTCTGCCCGTGCATACCGCGCTTGCGGCCATCGGCATCATCGTCACCGCGGCCTTCTTCCTGTGGACCATTCAGCGCATCTTCCTGGGGCCCACCAACCCCCGGTGGGGAGACCTGCCGGATCTGGATCGTCGGGAGGCCTGGTCCCTGATCCCCTTGGTGATCCTCATGATCGTGTTCGGGGTGTACCCGCGGCCGTTGGTGGAGTTCATCAACCTCAGCACCACGCAGGTGATGCAGCTCGTGGGGTTGGTGCGATGAACGGGACAGACCTCCGCTGGCTCGTGCCGGAGATCCTCGTCGGAAGCCTCGCCCTGTTGCTGCTGGTGGTGGATCTCCTGCTCCCGCAGGAGCGCAAGTCCGTGGTGGGAGGACTCGGGATCCTCGGGTTGGGGGTGGCGGGCGTGGGCGCGGCCCTGCTCCTGCGGGATCTGGAGAAACTCGGGGAGGCGGGGGTTCGGATCCTTTGGGACACGTACACGGTGGACCACTTCGGGGTCTACTTCAAGCTGGTGGCCGTGGTGGCCACGGCCCTGGTGATCCTGGTGGGGATGGACTTCTTCCCCCGGTATACGGCGTATGCGGGCGAGGCCTACGGGATGCTGGTCTTCAACTGCCTGGGCCTCATGCTCATGGCCTCCAGCAGCGAACTCATCACGCTGCTCTTGAGCATCGAGTTCGTCTCCCTCACCAGCTACCTCCTGGCGGGCTATCTCAAGGGCAACCCGAAGAGCAACGAGGCGGGCGTGAAGTACTTCCTGTACGGGGCAGCCACCACCGGGGTCATGGCCTACGGCTTCTCCCTCCTGTACGGAGCCACGGGCTCCACGAGCCTCTACGACATCGCGGGCAAACTCGGACAGCTGGGCCCTGTGGGTGGGCTGGGCGTGGGGATGGCGCTGGCGGGATTCGGGTTCAAGATCTCCATGGTCCCCTTCCACCAGTGGACGCCGGACGTGTACGAAGGGGCTCCCACCCCCGTCAGCGCGTACCTCTCCGTGGGCCCGAAGGCTGCGGGATTCGCGGCGTTGCTCCGGACCCTGCTGGTGGCGGTGCCGCCGGAGAGCATGGACTGGCGGCTGTTGATGGCGGTGCTGAGCGCTCTCAGCATGACCGTGGGCAATCTCCTTGCCCTGCCGCAGCGGAACATCAAGCGGATGTTGGCGTACTCCAGCATCTCTCACGCGGGGTTCATGCTCATGGCGGTGGCGGCTGCCCCATCCCCGTGGGCCCGTCCGGCCCTGCTCGCGTACGTGGGGGCCTACCTCTTCACGAACCTGGGAGCCTTCTTCGCGGCCCTGGTGGCCTCCTGGAGCACGGGCTCGGACGAGATTCCGGATTACGCGGGGCTCAGCCAGCGGGCACCGGGGGTGGCCCTGGCCATGGCCCTCTTCATGCTCTCCCTCACGGGCATCCCCCCCACGGCCGGATTTTTCGGCAAGTACTATCTTTTCTCCGCGGCGGTGGACGCGGGCCTGCTGTGGCTCGCGGTGGTCGGCGTCCTGAACAGTGTGGTCTCCCTGTACTATTACGTGGGCGTGATCCGGGCCCTGTACCTGATGCCTCCCGCCCGGGAGGTCTCCGTTCCGGTCCCCCCGGGCACCGGATGGGCCCTGGTCCTCACGGCCCTGGGGACCCTGGCGCTCGGGGTGGTCCCTCAGCCGTTCGTCACCCTCATCCAGTCCGCCCAGCGTCTGCTGGCGGGGTTCTAGGCCCGAGAAGGGAATTCTTGCGTGCCGCCGGGGCGGGGTGTGCTAGCATGAGGGAGGCGAAGCGGTGGTTCGCGTGCCCGGTGGGGGTGCGGACCCCGCTTCTCGTCTAAACGCTCGGGTTCGGGGTCGAGCATGGCGCACGAACGGGACGCGAAACAGGATAACATCCTGCTGGTGATCGCGGAAAAGGAGCAGGAGCTGGAGCGTCTGGTCGCTGAAGCCCGGGCCGAGGCAGAGCGCATGCTGGCAGAGGCGGAGGCCGAGGCGGCCCGCATCCGGGAACGGACCCGGCAGGAGATCGTCCGGCTGGAGCAGGAGGCCCGGGAGCGGGCGGCGGCGGAAGCCCGGGCCGTGGAAGAACGGGCCCTGGAACGGGCCCGGGAGGAGGCGGAGCATCTCCGCGCCCGGGCCCAGCAGCGGCTGGACGAAGCCGTGCGGCGCGTGGTGGAGGCGATCCTCCGGGGGTAAGGGCCGATGATCGTCGAGATGAGCCGGGTGCTCCTCCTTGGCCCCAAGCGGCTGCTCGGGGAGGTTACGGATGTGGTGCAGCGCCTGGGGGTGGTCCATGTGGACCGGGTGGAGGCGGAGGAAGTCCCCGCGGTCCGCCCCGTGGAGCCCGGGAGCGAGGAGGAACAGCGCCAGCGCCGGTTGGAGGCCCTGCTCGCCCGGACCACGGGCCTCTTGAACCTGCTCCCCCGGACAGGGCCCATCCCCATTCCGGACCTGGGAACGCGCTCCCTGGAGGAGCTGGAAGCGATCCTGGATCCCATCGAGCAGCAGGCCCGGGAGCTGGTCCGCAGGCGGCTGGAGGCGGAGGAGGAGCTGGAGCTCATCCGCGCCTACGAGAACGCCCTCCGGGTCCTCTCGCCCCTCCTGGGGGCCCTCCAGGGGAGCCGGCACTTCGAGACCTACGGGTTTGTCCTAAAGGGGAAGGCGGCTCCCGTGGTGGCAGGGCTCCAGCAGGAGCTGCGTCGGCTCACCGGGGATCGGGTGGAGGTGGTGACCCGGCAGGTCGACGAGCAGACCACGGGCGTGGTGGTGGCCTTCCACAAGCGGGATGCGGAATCCGTGCGCGCCTTTCTCCAGCGGGCAGGCATCACGGAGCTCCGCCTGCCGTCCCGGTTCGCGGACCGTCCCGCCCTGCAGGCCATCCAGGAGATGGAACGGCGGCGGGAGGAGCTCCCCCGGGAGATCGAGGAACTGAGAGGTCATCTGGAAGCCCTCAGCCGGGAGCACCGGGGGACGGTGCAGGCCATCGAGGCCTACCTCCGGGATGAGCTCGCCAAGCTTCAGGTCCTGCCCGCCTTCGCCCAGTCTCGGTATGCCTTCATCGTGCACGGGTGGGTTCCCACCCGGGAGGTGCAGAGGCTTCGGGCCGCCGTGCGCCGGGCTTTCGGGGACCAGGTGGTGGTCTACGACACCCCCGCGGATCCCCACGATGAGGAGGAGGCGGCCCACATTCCCGTGGCGCTGGAAAATCCAGCGCCCATCCGGCCGTTTCAGCTGCTCCTTTCCATCTTCCGGCCTCCCCGATACGGGACCTGGGATCCCACACCCCTGCTGGCCCTGACCTTCCCGCTGTTCGTGGGATTGGTGATCGGCGACGTGGGATACGGGGCCCTGTTCTTCCTGCTCGGTTGGGCCCTGCGCAACCGGGCGCGTCGAGGGGAAGTCTTGGAGATCCCCCTTCTGAACCTCCGGATGCGCCCCGAGGTCCTGGGCGCGGTGTCCTGGATCGTGCGGGTGGTCGCGTTCTGGGTCATGGTCTTCGGGGCCCTGTACGCGGAGGTGTTCGGCAACCTTCCGGAACTGCTCTTTCATGTACGCCCCATCTTCGATCGGGTTTACGCTCACCGGGACCTGTACTTCCAGCTCATCGTGCTCCTGGGGATGCTCATGATCTACGGAGGTCTGGTGGGACACCTGGGTATGGCCATCCGGCACCGGCATCTCCGGGGCATCTTCGAGAGCGTGGTGATGATCCTGGTCCTCAGCTGGGTCCTGTTGCTCCTGGGCGGCATGTCCGGCCTGCTCCCCGCGGCCGCGGTCTCCCTCAGCTGGTACTTCCTCTGGGCGGGCCTGGTGGCCTTCGCGGTCGGCCTGGCCTTCCGGGCCGCCAACCCCATGTGGTTCTTGGAATCCGCAACCGCTTTCGGGCACATCCTCTCCCACGCCCGGCTCATGGCCTTCGGCCTCGCGGCCGCAGCCCTCGCGAGCGCCGCCAACGAGTTGGGCCCCAGCATGGCGGAGACCTTCGGGGTTCGCGGGGTCGTGGGCACCGTGGTGGGTTCCCTGATCTCTGCTCTTGCCCAGATCCTGTTCTTCGTGTTTACCATTGTGGGGCACGTGATTCAGCCCGCGCGTCTGCACTGGGTGGAATTCTTCACGAAGGTGAAGTATCACGAGGAAGCCGGTGAGCCCTACCGGCCATTCCAACGGACAGGGAGGTGAGTATGCGCATGCGCGCGGTTCTCTGGCTTCTCCTCGGTCTCGCCCTGGTGGGGATGATGGCCATGCCGGCCCTGGCCGCGGAGGCTCCGGAGGCCCGCCCCGCAGGAGACGGGGCCCGTGCAGGGCTGTTGGGCATTGCCGCGGCCCTGGCGGTGGCCTTCGGCGCGCTCGGCACCGCATGGGCTCAGTCCCGGATCGGCGCCGCGGCGGCCGGGGCCATGGCCGAGCGCCCGGAGATCGGAGGCCTCATGCTGGTGTTCCTGGCCCTGCCCGAGACCATGATCATCCTCGGGTTCCTGGTGGCCTTCTTCCTCATCGGGCGCATCTAGGCGATGGCCTCCGAGCTCATCCATCTGCTCGAGCGAGAAGCTCAGGCGGAGCGGGAGCGCCTGCTGGAGGAGGCGCGTCAGCGGGCGCGGACCCTCCTCCAGCAGGCGGAAACAGAGGCCGAAAACCTTCTGGAGGCCCACCGTCGGAGGATGGAGGCGGAGGTGGAGGCGGCCCGCATCCGTGCGCAGGGCGTGGCGCAGCTGCGGGCCACGTCCCTGGTGCTGGCGGCGAAGGACGAGCAGATCGCGGAGGTCTTCCGTCGGGCTCGCCAGGAGCTGGAACGCCTGAGCCGGGATCCCTCCCGCTACGAGCCGATCCTGCGGGCTCTCCTCCAGGAGGCGGTCTCCGGGTTTTCGGGCCAGGTGGTGGTGGAGTGCGCGGAGCGGGACCTCCCCCTCGTCCAGGCCACGGTGCAGGCCCTGGGCGTGGCGGCGGAGGTGCAGCCGAATCCGGAGGTGTGGGGCGGTGTGCGGGTCCGCAGCGCGGATGGCCGCTTCGTGGTGGAGAACACCCTCCTCTCGCGCCTGGAACGGGCCCGGCAGGTGCTGCTGTCGGAGGTGGCGGAGATCCTCTGGGGAGGGTAGGGCAGGGTGCCGGAGGACTTCGGTTACATCAATGCCCGGATCAAGGGGATGCGGTCCCGGTTGCTCCCACCCGGCCGCCTGGAGGAGCTGTTGGGGCTTGCGGACCTGGAAAGCTTCATCCATGCCCTGGGCAACACGCCCTACGGACCCGAGCTCCAGGAGGCCCTTACCCGGTATCAGGGCCTGCGGGCGGTGGACGAAGCGCTGATGCGTGCCTTCCAGAAGGTCGCCCAGAAGATCCTGGGGTTTTCGGATGGGAAGGCCAAAGCCCTGATCCGGGTGTTCCTGCTGCAGTGGGATCTCCACAATCTGCGCACCATCCTCCGGGCCAAGCACGCGGGGCATTCCCCCGAGGCGACCGAGCAGAACCTGATCCCCGCGGGGGAACTCACGGAGGTCCGGCTCCGGGAACTGCTGGCGCAGCCAGACCTCACGGCCCTGGCCAACACCCTGGCCACCTGGGAGCACCCGCTGGCCGAGGCCGTGCTCGCGGCGATCCGGCAGTACGAGGCCACGAAGGACCTCCTGAGCCTGGAGCTGGGCCTGGACCGGGGGTACTTCGAATGGGCCCTCCGCGTGGCTCGGGGCATGGGGCACAACGAGACGCTGGTCCGGGACGTAATCCGGATGCAGATCGACTTCACGAACGTGAAGACTGCCTTCAAGCTGCAGCAGCTCTCGGAGCTCTCCCGGGAGGAGCGGGAGCGCTTCTTCCTCCCCGGAGGAGGTGTGGTGAGCCGGGAGGTGTTCCTGAACCTGGCAGATCCCAACACCGCGGAGCTGGGGCTGCGGGAGCTGCATGGACGGGGGATCCATCCGGAGGGACGGACGCCTGGGGAGGTGGAGCGGTCCCTGGATGAGGAAGCCACCCGTCGCATGGCCACGCTCTACCTCGGGGATCCCCTGGGGATTGACGTGGTGATCGGCTTCCTCACCATGCTGAGTAGCGAGATCCGAAACCTGCGTCTCATCGCCCGGAGCAAGGCCCTCGGGATTCCCCGGGAGCTGATCCGGCGGGAGATGGCCCTGGTGTGAGGGGGAGATGCGGTATCGGGTGGCCGTTATCACGGACCCGGAGACCGCCACGGGCTTCCGGCTGGCCGGGGCGGAGGTCTTCGAGGCCGAGACCCCCGAGGGGGTGATGGGCGCTCTCCGAGAGGTGCTCCGGGAAGACTACGGCCTCGTGGCGGTGAACGAGGACCTGTTCGCAGGGGCCCAGGAGGAGATCCGGAGAGCGATGCGGGGCAGAGACCTCCCCGTGATCGTCCCCTTCCCGGCTCCCCGGGCCCGGCTGGAGTCCGGGGAGGAGTACATCGCGCGCCTGGTGAAGGAGCACATCGGGTTCTACGTGAAGCTGCGGTGAGGAGGGAGAGCCGTGGCCATCCAGGGAGAGATCATCAAGATCGCAGGGCCTGCGGTGATCGCCCGGGGCATGCGGGGGGCCCGGATGTACGACCTCGTCCGGGTCGGGAAGGAGAGGCTCGTGGGGGAGATCATCCGTCTCAGCGGGGACACCGCCTTCATCCAGGTGTACGAGGACACCAGCGGCCTCTACGTGGGGGAGCCCGTGGAGAGCACGGGACTGCCGCTGGCGGTGGAGCTGGGGCCGGGACTGCTGAGCAACATCTACGATGGGATCCAACGCCCTCTCCCCGAGGTGCGGCAGCAGCAGGGAGACTTCATCCGGCGCGGTGCGGTGGCCCCCGCCCTCGACCGGAACCGCCGGTGGTCCTTCCGCCCCCGGGTCTCCGTGGGCGAGGAGGTGGGGCCGGGAGACGTGATCGGGGAGGTCCAGGAGTTCGGATTGGTGCACCGGATCCTGGTGCCTCCGGACGCCAAGCCCTCCCGGGTGGCGGAGATCCGCGAGGGCGAGTTCACGGTGACGGAGGTGGTGGCGCGGCTGGAGAGCGGGCTGGAGCTGCGGCTCATGCAGACCTGGCCCGTGCGCCTGGCCCGACCCGCGGCGCGCCGGCTGGATCCGCGGGAGCCGCTGGTGACCGGGCAGCGCATCATCGACGTCCTGTTCCCCGTGGCCATGGGGGGGACCGCGGCCATCCCGGGTCCCTTCGGCAGCGGCAAGACGGTGATGCAGCAGACCCTGGCCAAGTGGGCGGACGCGGACGTGATCATCTACGTGGGCTGCGGGGAGCGGGGCAACGAGATGACCCACGTGCTCGACGAGTTCCCGGAGCTGGAGGATCCCCGCACGGGCCGGCCGCTCATGGAGCGCACCATCATCATCGCGAACACCAGCAACATGCCCGTGGCCGCCCGGGAGGCCAGCGTATACACGGGCATCACCATGGCGGAGTACTGGCGGGACCAGGGATACAAGGTGGCCCTCATGGCGGACTCCACGAGCCGCTGGGCCGAGGCCATGCGGGAGATCTCCAGCCGGCTGGAGGAGATGCCCGCGGAGGAGGGCTACCCGCCCTATCTCTCCAGCCGCCTGGCGGCCTTCTACGAACGGGCGGGCCGGGTGGTGTGCCTGGGCCGACCGGAGCGGTGGGGGGCCATCACGGTGATCGGGGCCGTCTCCCCGCCCGGCGGGGACCTCTCGGAGCCCGTGACCCAGGCCACCCTGCGCATCGTGGGGACCTTCTGGTCCCTGGACGCCTCCCTGGCCCACCGGCGGCACTTCCCCGCCATCCACTGGTTGCGGTCCTACAGCCTCTACACCCCCCTCTTCCGGGAGTGGTACCGGCAGAACCTTCCGGAGGATTTCGAGGACCTGCGCAACCGGGCGAGCGCCCTCCTGCAGCAGGAGGCGGAGTTGCAGGAGATCGTACAGTTGGTGGGTCCCGATGCCCTCCAGGACGACCAGCGGCTGGTGATCGAGGCGGGCAAGATGCTCCGGGAGGACTTCCTGCAGCAGTCCGCCTTCTCGGATGTGGACGCCTACTGTCCCCCCATCAAGTCCTATGGGATCCTGAAGTCCATCCTGATCTTCTACGACGAGGCGCTGGCGGCCTTGCGTCGGGGCGTGCCCATGGATGACATCCTGAACCTCCCACACATCCAGGAGATCGCGCGGATGAAGGAGGTGCCCGCGGACCGGTTCCCCGCGTACGCGGAGGACTTCCTCCGCAGGCTCCGGGAGGACCTGCGGGCCGCGGTGCGGGCGGGTTAGGAGGGAGAGACCATGGAGCTGGCCACGAAACGCTACCAGTCCATCTCCTACATCTCTGGGCCTCTCCTGTTCGTGGAGGGGGCCAGAGACCTCGCCTACGGCGCCATCGTGAACATCCATCTCCCGGACGGCCGCGTGCGGGGCGGACAGGTGATCGAGGTCAGCGAGCAGCACGCGGTGATCCAGGTGTTCGAGGAAACCACGGGCCTTGACGTTGCCCATACCTCCGTGAGCCTCCGGGAGGACGTGGCCCGGTTCGGGGTGAGCCCGGAGATCATCGGCCGGCGGTTCAACGGACGCGGGGAGCCCATCGACGGGCTGCCTCCCATCATCCCGGAGAAGCGGCTGCCCATCATCGGTTCCCCCATCAATCCCGCGGCACGGCAGCGGCCCCAGGAGTTCATCCAGACGGGGATCAGCAGCATCGACGGTCTCAACACCCTGGTGCGCGGACAGAAGCTTCCCATCTTCTCCGGCGCGGGATTGCCGCACAACGAGCTGGCGGCCCAGATCGCCCGGCAGGCCAAGGTGCTGGGGGAGGAGGAGGAGTTCGCGGTGGTGTTCGCGGCCATGGGGATCACCCAGCGGGAGGCCGCCTTCTTCATCGAGCAGTTCGAGGCCACCGGGGCGCTGGCCCGCAGCGTGGTGTTCCTGAACCTAGCGGACGATCCCACCATCGAGCGCCTCATGACCCCACGTCTCGCGCTCACCACCGCGGAGTATCTCGCCTTCGAACTCGACAAGCACGTGCTCGTGATCCTCACGGACATGACGAACTACTGCGAATCCCTCCGGGAGATCGGGGCCGCGCGGGAGGAGATCCCCGGACGGCGGGGATACCCCGGGTACATGTACACGGACCTTGCCACCATCTACGAACGCGCGGGCCGCATTCAGGGCCGCAAGGGATCCGTGACCCAGATCCCCATCCTCACCATGCCGGACGATGACATCACGCACCCCATTCCGGACCTCACGGGATACATCACGGAGGGCCAGATCGTCCTCAGCCGGGCCCTGCATCGTCAGGGCATCTACCCGCCCATCAACCCGCTGCCGAGCCTCTCGCGGCTGATGAACGATGGCATCGGTCCCGGCCGGACCCGGGAGGACCACGCGGGGCTCAAGGACCAGCTCTTCTCCGCGTACGCCAACGGCGTGGACCTGCGGCGCCTGGTGGCCATCATCGGGGAGGAGGCCCTCACGGAGCGGGACCGCCTCTACCTGCGGTTCGCGGAGGCCTTCGAGCGGGAGTTCCTCAACCAGGGCAACACCGAACGCTCCATCACGGAGACACTCAACCTGGGCTGGAAGCTCCTCTCCATGTTCCCGCGGGAGGAGCTGAAACGGGTGAAGCAGGATCACGTGGAGAAGTACTACTTCGGAGAAGTGATCCGGCAGCTGTGGGAGGAGGAGGAACGGCTGTAGCGTGGCGCCTTCCGAGGCGCCGGACCTGAACGGGAGGAGCGTGGGAGATGCCGGAACTCGTAAGCCCTACCCGGATGAACCTCCTGCAGCGCAAGAACCAGCTGCGGGTGGCGCTGCAGGGAGTGGATCTCCTCAAGCGCAAGCGGGATGCATTGGTGGCGGAGTTCTTCCAGGTGGTCCGACAGGCCCTGGAGGCCCGGGATCGCCTGAACGCCGCGTGCGAGAGGGCGTACATCATCCTGAGCCTGGCAAAGGCGGTGGAAGGACGTCAGGCCCTGGAGGCGGCGGCCCTGGTGGAGCGGCGTCCGGTGCTGGTGGACATCGAGATCCGGAACATCTGGGGCATCAAGGTGCCGGAGGTCCGGGTACAGCGGATTCGCCGATCCTTCCTGGAGCGGGGACTCAGCCCCACCGCGGTGAGCATGCGGACCCTGGAGAGCACGGAGGCCTTCGAGCGGGTCCTGGACGCCATTCTGGAGGTGGCCAGCACCGAGCTGCGGCTGCGCAAGATCGGGGAGGAGATCAAGAAGACCACCCGCCGGGTGAACGCCCTGGAGCAGGTGGTGATCCCCCGGATCCGGGCCGAGATCCGGTACATCAACGACGTCCTGGAGCAGCGGGCCCGGGAGGACGTCTTCCGGCTCAAGCGCATCAAGAAGAAGCTGGAATCCAGGCAGGGTTGAACGGACCTCCTGCGGGACGAGGACAGACGGACGTATACTAGGGTTGTGCGTGCGTCCGGGAGGAGTCTCCAAGCCGTCCTGGGGGTCGTCCTGCTGGCCGTGGGGTTCCTGGTCACCTGGCAGCTGCGGGCAGAGTATGCCATCCGGCAGCGACTCCGGATCCCCTCCCAGCGGCTGGAGGAGCTCGGGTTCCTCCTCCAGGAACAGGCGCGCCACCGGGAACGGCTGGAATCGGAGATCGCCCAGCTGCGCAAGCAGCTGGAGCGCTACGCGGACGCCGCGTCCAGGGAACGGGCCGTGCTGGCGGCCATGCGCCAACGGCTTGTGGAACTCCAAGCCCTGAGCGGGGTCCGGGCGGTCCGCGGTCCTGGGGTGGTGGTGGAGGTGCGGGACAGCGCCCGCGCCCTCCAGCCCGGAGACGACCCGAACCTCACCCTCATCCACTACACGGACCTCCACGCGATCATGGCGACCCTCTGGGCGGCGGGGGCGGAGGCGATGGCCCTGAACGGCGAGCGGGTGGCCCCCACCACCGGGCTGAGCTGCGTGGGCACCACCATCCTGTGCAACACGAAGCGGATCGCCCCCCCCTACGTCATCGCGGCCATCGGAGATCCCGATCGGCTCCTCAGCGCCCTGCGGGCACCTGACAGCCCGCTCGGGTTGTTGCTGGCCTTCGAGTTTCCGGTGACGGTGCGCCGGGTGAACCAGCTGGAGCTGCCGGCCTACCGGGGGAGCTTCCAGTTCCGGTTCGCGAAGCCGGAGGCGGAGGGGGGGCGATGAGGATGTGGGTTCCGCTGATCGGCCTGCTGCTGGGGGTGCTCCTGGGGCTGGCGCTCCGGGTGGAGATCCCCCTGGGGTTCGTGAAGTACACGGCCATCGCGGTCCTGGCGGCCCTGGACACCCTCCTGGGAGGGTTTCGGGCGCAGCTGGAAGGGCGGTTTGATCTGGTGGTGTTCACCAGCGGGTTCCTGGTGAACGCCTCGGTCGCCGCCCTCCTGGCAGCCATCGGGGACCTGCTGGGCGTGGACATCTACCTGGGGGCCGTGATCGTGTTCAGCATGAGGATCCTGCAGAACGTGAGCCTGATCCGGCGGGATCTGCTGCGGCCCTTCGTGCGGGAGGGCCCGCCCTGGACCCCCGGAGGCCCGCAGTGGGTTCCTCAAGATCCGGAGCGACGACCCGAATCGGGATAGGAGGTGACCACCATGGTTCGCGTGGGGATCAACGGGTTCGGGCGGATCGGGCGCCAGGCCCTGAAGGCCATGCTCCAGCGGGCGGCGGACGTGCTGGAAGTGGTGGCCATCAACGACCTCGTAGACGCGGAGATGAACGCGTATCTCTTCAAGTACGACTCCAACTACGGCGTCTATCCCGGCACCGTGGCCGTCCGCAACGGGAACCTGGTGATCGACGGGCGGGAGATCCGGGTTTTCCGGGAGCGGGAACCCGGTGCCATCCCCTGGCGGGAGGTGGGGGTGGAGCTCGTCCTGGAGAGCACGGGACTGTTTACGGACGCGAAGCGGGCCGCGGCCCACCTGGAGGCGGGTGCCAGGCGGGTGATCATCTCCGCCCCTGCCAAGAACGAGGACATCACCATCGTGCTGGGCGTGAACGAGGACCGTTACGATCCTGCTCGGCACCGCATCGTTTCCAACGCTTCCTGCACCACGAACGGGCTTGCCCCCGTGGCCCGGGTGCTGCACGAGGAGTTCGGCATCGAGAAGGGAATCCTCACCACCGTGCACGCGTACACAAACACCCAGCGCCTTCTGGACGTGGCCGCCCGGGAGATGCGGGACGCCCGGGCCGCGGCCCTGAACATCGTGCCCAGCGAGACCGGCGCGGCCCGCGCCGTGGGGCTCGTGATCCCCGATCTCCAAGGGAAATTCACGGGGATGGCCTTCCGTGTGCCCACGAGCACCGTCTCCGTCATCGACTTCACCGTCCTGCTGCGACGGGATGTGACCCGGGAGGAGATCAACGCGGTCATGAAGCGCTGGAGCGAGGAGCGCATGCCGGAGATCTTGGGCTACACGGAGGAGCCCCTGGTCAGCAGCGATCTCAAGGGAGACCCCCGTTCCTCCATCTTCAGCGCCCCCGACACCCTGGTGGTGGGCGGGAACCTCGCGAAGGTGGTGTCCTGGTACGACAACGAATGGGGCTATGCCTGCCGGTGCGCGGATCTGGCGAAGCTCATGGCGGAGCGGGGGATCTAGTGCGGAAGAAGACGGTCCGGGACATCGAGGTCCGCGGAAAACGGGTGCTCGTGCGGGTGGACTTCAACGTCCCCCTGGAGGAAGGCCGGATCACGGATGATCGCCGGATCCGGGAGTCCCTTCCTACCCTCCGGTACCTTCTCGACCAAGGAGCCACCGTGATCCTGGCCTCGCACCTGGGTCGGCCAGGCGGGAAAGCGATTCCCTCCCTGCGTCTGCGTCCGGTGGGGGAGCGGTTGAAGGAGCTCCTGGACCGGGAGGTGCGGGTGCTGGAGGACTGCGTGGGACCTGAGGTGGAAGAGGCGGTCCGGAACGCGCCACCCGGCAGCGTCCTCCTCCTGGAGAACCTCCGGTTCCACCCGGAGGAGGAGGCGAACGACCCGGAGTTCGCCCGGTCCCTCGCGGGTCTTGCGGAGGTATTCGTGCTGGACGCCTTTGGAACCGCCCACCGGGCCCACGCCTCCACCGTGGGGGTGGCCCGGTACCTCCCGGCCGTGGCCGGGTTGTTGCTGGAGAAGGAGCTCCGCTACCTCGGGCAAGTCCTGGAAGCCCCGGAGCGGCCCTTCGTGGCCGTCCTGGGGGGCAAGAAGGTCTCGGACAAAATCGGCGTCATCCGGAATCTGCTCGCCCGTGCGGATGCGCTCCTCATCGGAGGCGCCATGGCCTACACGTTCCTCCGCGCGCAAGGGTATGCCACAGGTGCCTCCCTCGTGGAGGAGGAAAAGCTTTCCCTGGCCCGCGAACTCCTGGAGGAGGCCCGACGGGAACGCGTAGCCTTCCTGCTTCCCACGGATGTGGTGGTGGCGGACCGGATTTCGGAGGACGCGCGGGTGAAGGTGGTCCCCGTGCAGGAGATCCCCGAAGGGTGGATCGGGGTGGACATCGGACCCCAGACGGCTCGACGCTTCGCGGAGGAGATCCGCCAAGCCCGTACCGTGGTGTGGAACGGGCCCATGGGGGTGTTCGAAATCTCCCCCTTCGCCGCGGGCACCCGGGCGGTCGCGGAAGCGGTGGCCACCTGCCCGGGGACCACCGTGGTGGGCGGCGGGGACACCGCGGCCGCCCTGGAGCGGTTCGGACTCGCGGACCGGGTCGATCATGTGAGCACGGGCGGCGGCGCCTCCCTGGAGTTCCTGGAGGGGCGAGAACTTCCGGGCGTCACCGCTCTCCTGGACCCATGAGCCGGACACCGCTCATCGCCGCGAACTGGAAGATGTACAAGACCCGCCAGGAGGCGGTCAAGTTCCTGAAGGCTGCGCTCCCGGATCTCGCGGCCGTGGAAGGTGTGGAGGTGGCCATCTGCCCGCCCTTCACGGCCCTGGAGACCGTGGGGCGCCTGCTCGCGGGAACGCCCGTGCGGCTGGGCGCTCAGAACCTACACTGGGAGCGACAGGGCGCCTTCACGGGCGAGATCTCCCCCCTCATGCTCGCGGAGCTGGGCTGCACCTACGTGATCGTGGGACACTCCGAGAGGCGCCGGTGGTTCGGGGAGACGGACGAGCGGGTTCGGCGGAAGGTGCGGGCGGCCTTCGACGCGGGACTCGTGCCCATCCTGTGCGTGGGGGAGACGTTGGAGGAACGGCAAGCAGGCCAGACGGAGTCCCGGGTGCTGGAGCAGGTGACGGAGGCCGTGGCGGACCTCTCATCGGAGGAGGCCGGGAAGCTGGTGCTGGCCTACGAGCCCGTGTGGGCCATCGGAACCGGACATGCGGCCACGGGGGAGGAGGCGAACCGGGTCATCGGGATCCTCCGGGGGTATCTTGAACGCCGTTTCGGGGAGGCTGCCCGGTGGATCCGGATTCAGTACGGAGGCAGCGTGCGGGCGAGCAACGCCGCGGAATTCCTGGCCCAACCGGAGGTGGACGGAGCGCTCGTAGGAGGCGCGAGCCTGGACCCCGCGGAGTTCGTGGGGATCGTGCGGGCGGCGTCCTCGCCCCGTCCCGGACAGGGGCTTCTCTAGGGCCGGAAACATCTGCTAGGATGGTGGGTGGATTTGGAACCATGCACACCGCGATCCTGATCCTGCACTTCCTCTTGGCGGCCCTAGCCGTGGGGCTTGTGCTCCTGCAGGGTCCCAAGGGGGAGGGACTGGGGGCCATCGGCGGGAGCGCCCGGTTGTTCCACGGCCCCAAACCCCGGGAGACCTTCTTCACCCGCACCACGGCCATCGTCTCGGTCCTATTCGCCCTGAGCTCCGTCTACCTTGCCTTCGTCCGGTAGGCTATAATGGAAGTTGGCCCACTGCGTGCCCGGATGGCGGAACTGGCAGACGCGCACGTTTGAGGGGCGTGTGGGGAAACCCGTGGGGGTTCGAATCCCCCTCCGGGCACCAATGGTCCTCCGATCCGGCGTGGCTTCTCCCGTGTGTGCCGCGCCCGCTCCGGGCGACGGTACAATGGGGACGTGAGCCGACCTCTGGAGGGGGGATGGGGATGAGCGTGCTCGCGGAGCTGAAGTGCACCGCCTGCCGGGGGGATGAGCCCCCTCTCACGGACGCGCAGATCGCGGAACTCCACCCCCAGGTTCCTGATTGGCACGTGGTGGAGCGGGAGGGGGTGAAGCGGCTGGAGCGCACCTTTAAGTTTCGCGACTTCCGGGAGGCCCTGGCGTTCGCCAACCGGGTGGGGGAGCTCGCGGAGGAGGAGGGACACCACCCTGCCCTCCTGGTGGAGTGGGGCCGGGTCACCGTGAGCTGGTGGACCCACAAGATCCGGGGGCTACACCGCAACGACTTCATCATGGCCGCGAAGACGGACGCCGCGTACCGGGAGAGGGAGACCTGACGTCCCCGGAAGTCCCACAGACCCGGCCACAGGAGCAGGGGATGTGGCACCAGTTCACGGCGTTGAACGCCGGGTATGTGGCTGAGCTCTACGAGCGGTACCGACGGGATCCGACCTCCGTGGACGCACGGACCCGGGCGTTCTTCGAACGGTTTCCGGCCAGCCCGGACAAGGTATTCCCTGCCCTGGAGGTCCGGGTCCTTGTAGGCGCCATCGGCCTCGCGCAGGCCGTCCGGGAGTACGGACACCTGGCGGCGCGTCTGGATCCCCTAGGAACGCCTCCCCCGGGAGACCCTTCCCTGACTCCCGGGTTCTGGGGGATCACGGAAGAGGACCTCCGGGGCCTCCCCCCCGACCTCGTGGGGGGGCCGGTGGCCGGACGGGCCCGCGATGCCTTGGAGGCCCTTGAGCATCTGCGGGCCATCTACTCGGGGACCGCGGGCTACGAGTTCGAACACCTGCGGGTGGCCGAGGAACGGGTCTGGCTTCGGGAAGCGGTGGAGGGCGGCTGGTTCCGGCCTCCCCAAGATTCCCTCGATGAGGTGGCGCTCCTGCGGCGCCTCACGGAAGTGGAGACCTTCGAGCGGTTCCTGCACCGTGCCTTTCCCGGGAAGACCCGCTTCTCCCTGGAGGGGCTCGACATCCTGGTGCCCATGCTGGATGAGGTGATCGCGCGGGCCGCACAGGGAGGCGTGCGCACCGTTCTCCTGGGGATGGCGCACCGCGGCCGGCTCAACGTGCTCGCCCACGTCCTGGGGAAGCCCTACCGCGCGATCCTCGCGGAGTTCAAGGATCCGGTCCGCGGCTCCGCCTTCCGGGACGACCTCGGGTGGACCGGGGACGTGACCTACCACAAGGGTGCCCGGCGCATCGCCCCGGGGGCCGCCGTCCTCCTGGCGCCCAATCCCAGCCACCTGGAGGCGATCACGCCGGTGATCGAGGGGATGGCCCGGGCCGCGGGAACCCGTGCGGGCCGTGCCGGGGCCCCGGCGTTTGATCCGGACGTGGTCCTGCCCGTCCTCATCCACGGGGATGCCGCCTTCTGCGGGCAAGGAGTTGTGGCGGAGACCCTGAACCTCGCCCAGGTCCCCGGGTACGCCACGGGCGGTACGATCCACCTCATCGCGAACAACCAGCTGGGCTATACCACGGATCCCCGGGAGGGACGGAGCACCACGTACGCGAGCGACCTCGCCAAGGGATTCGAGATCCCGGTGGTGCATGTGAACGCGGACGACCCGGAGACCTGCATCGCCGCTGCCCGGCTCGCGGTGGCCTACCGCATGCGCTTTCATAAGGACTTCGTGATCGATCTCGTGGGTTACCGCCGGTGGGGGCATAACGAGGGAGACGAGCCCAGCTTCACCCAGCCCACGATGTACCGCCGCATCGAGCGCCATCCCACCGTCCGGGTCCAGTGGGCTTCCCGGCTGGTCGGGCAAGGCGTCGTGGAACCGCACGTCCCGGATCAGCTCGTCCGGGAGCACCTGCAGCGCCTGCAGGCAGAGCTGAGCGCCCTGGAGCCCGAGCGGGACCTCGTGGAAGAGATCCCTGCTCCCCCTCCCCCGGGCGCGGCCCGGGGGGTGCGGACCGCGGTGCCGTTGGAGCGTCTCCGGCGGCTGCACGAGGCGTTGCTGCGGGTGCCGGAGGGGTTCTCCCTGCACCCCAAACTGGCGCGGGCCCTGGAGCGCCGACAGACCTTACTGGCGGACCCGGATGCGCCCACCGTGGACTGGGCGGGTGCGGAGCAGCTGGCGTTCGCCTCCCTCCTCGAAGAGGGGATCCCGATCCGCCTCGTGGGGCAGGACACGGAGCGGGGGACCTTCGGCCAGCGGCACGCGGTCTTCCACGATTTCGAGACCGGTGCCGAGTACGTCCCCCTGCAGGCGCTGCCGCAGGCACGGGCGGCCTTCGAGGTGCACAACACGCCCCTCTCCGAGAACGCGGTGCTGGCCTTCGAGTACGGGTACAGCCTCCAGGCCCCGGGCCACCTGGTCCTCTGGGAGGCACAGTACGGGGACTTCCTGAACAACGCCCAGGTGGTGGTAGACGAATTCCTCGTCTCCGCCCGCGCCAAGTGGGGACAGCGGTCTTCCCTGGTCCTCCTCCTCCCGCACGGATACGAGGGGCAGGGGCCCGACCACAGCAGTGCCCGGCCGGAGCGGTTCTTGGCGTTGAGCGCGGATCTCAACCTGCGGCTTGCCTACCCTACCACCGCAGCCCAGTACTTCCACCTCCTGCGCCGGCAGGCCCTGCTCCTGCAGACCGATCCCCTTCCCCTCATCGTGCTCACCCCGAAGGGCCTGCTGCGTCACCCCGCCACCTTCTCCCGCCCCCGGGACCTCAGCGAGGGCGGCTGGCAACCGGTGATGGACGACGGCGCGGATCCCCAACGGGTGCGGCGCCTCCTCCTGTGCACGGGCAAGATCTTCGTGGACCTTGCGACGAGCGGCCGCAAAGGCCAGGAGGTCGCCATCGTGCGGCTGGAACAGCTCTATCCCCCTCCGGAGGAGGAGCTCGCGGCCGTCCTGGAGCGGTACAGGGGGGCGGAGGAGATCTATTGGGTGCAGGAGGAACCGCAGAACATGGGGGCTTGGGGCTTCCTGCGGCCGATCCTGGAGTCCCTATTGGGCGGCCGCCCCCTCCGATACGTGGGTCGACCGCCCAGCCCGAGTCCTGCGGAGGGGTCTAGGGCCCTTCACGCGGTGGTGCAGGAGGGGATCCTCGCGGCGGCCCTGGGAGTCCACGATGCCCCCGGGGCAAGGAGGTGATGGGTGGCGGAGCTTGTGGTCCCGCAGATGGGGGAGTCCGTCCTCGAGGCCACCGTGGCCCGATGGCTCAAGCGGGAGGGCGAGCGGGTGGAGGTGGGCGAGGCGGTGGTGGAGCTGGAGACCGAGAAGGTGAACGTGGAGGTGGGCGCGGAGATGGCAGGGGTGCTCGCCCGGATCGTGCGTCGGGAGGGGGAGACCGTCCGACCCGGAGAGGTGCTCGGGGTAATCGAGCCGGTCTCCGCTCCCGAGCCTCCCCGGGGGGAGATCCCGCAGCCGCGGGTGGCCGAGTCTCCTCCGTCCCCGCCCGAACCGGAGGCTCCGACGCCGCGGGCCACGCCCCTCGCCCGTCAGCTGGCCACAGAACACGGCCTGGATCTCTCCGGGGTCTCCGGTACGGGTCCGGGAGGCCGCATCACCCGCGAGGACGTGGAGGCCGCCGTCGCCGCCCAACAGCCGGCTCCCGTCGTGGAGCGGCCGCGGGCGCCGGAGCGCCGCGAGGAACGGGTCCGGATGTCCGCGCGCCGACGTACCATCGCCCGCCGCCTGGTGGAGGCCCAGCGGGAGGCCGCCATGCTCACCACCTTCAACGAGGTGGACATGACGGAGCTTCTGGCCCTCCGCGGGCGGCTCAACGAGCGGCTCGCCCCCCGGGGACTGCGGCTTGGGATCACCGCTTTCTTCGTGAAGGCGGTGATTCCGGCATTGCGGGAGTTCCCCCGCCTCAACGCGGAGGTCCAGGGTGAGGAGATGGTTCTGAAGTACTACTACGACATCGGGGTAGCGGTGGGAGATCCCGAGGGACTGGTGGTTCCGGTGGTACGAGACGCGGATCGCAAGAGCCTCCTGGACGTGGAGCGGGAGATCCAGGCCTATGCGGAGAAGGCCGCGCAGGGACGGCTCACCCCCGAAGACCTCCGGGGCGGGACCTTCACCATCACCAACGGCGGGGTATTCGGATCCCTCCTCAGCACCCCCATCCTCAACCCCCCCCAGGTGGGGATCCTGGGCCTGCACCGGATCGAGGAGCGAGCCGTGGTCCGGGCAGGACAGGTGGTGGTGCGTCCCATGATGTACGTGGCCCTCACCTACGACCATCGCCTCGTGGACGGCCGGGAGGCCGTGCAGTTCCTGGTCCGGATCAAGGAACTCGTGGAGGATCCGGACTTGCTCCTCGCGTCCCTCTGAGAGGATCCTCCCGGATAGATCCGTTCGATTCGTGGAATAGCGGCATTTGATTTTTCGAGGCCGCAAACCCGTGCTACGCTTGGTTCAGCGCGGGTGCGGTGCGCGTTCGGCGTCCGCGGCGAAAGCACAAACGAGGTGCGGAGGGACCATGAGTGGGCGGGCGAACCGGGTGAAGGTCCTCGTGGGGGGGGTCCAGCTGCGGGACGGTGTGTCCACGGTCACGGAGATCCTCGGCCGCATCTTCACCCGTGCAGGCCTGTTCGCCGTCGCCATGGAACGGGGGTACGCTTCCACCATCTACGGCGCCCACCAGTACGATCCCATCCTGGTCGCGGACCAACCTCCTCTCTCGTACGGAGACCCCGTCTACGACGTTCTGGTGGCCCTGGAATACGACAGCAACCCGGACGCCCCCGAGCAGCCGAACCGGGACACGGTGTTGCGACACGGCCCGAACCTGCGGGACGGGGGGATCCTCCTGTACGACTCTTCCACGGGGGAGATCCCCACGGAGTCCCTCAGGGCGCGGGGGGTGAAGGTCTTCCCCGTCCCCGCCCGCAAGATCGCCCTGACGGAGCTCAAGCGAGAGATCGTGAAGAACATCATCATGACGGGCGCCCTGTTCCGGCTGCTGGGCTTCGATGGGGACTTCACCCACCTGCGCCAGCTCCTCGAGGAACGGTTCGGACGGAAGGGGCGGGATGTGGTGGAGCTCAACCTGCGGGCGGCCCAGCGGGGCCGCGAGGCGGTGGAGCGGGTGCTGGCGGAGCAGGGCTATACCCTGGAGGTGCGGCTGGAGCCGAGGCCGCGCGGGCGCCGGGCGGTGTACATCTCCGGCAACGACTGCCTGGGGATCGGGGCCATCCAGGGAGGCGTGCGGTTCTACGCGGGCTATCCCATCACACCCGCAAGCGGCATCCTGGAGTTCATGGAGCGGTGGCTCCCCCGGTATGGAGGACGCGTCCTGCAGGGACAGAACGAGCGGGAGTCCATCCGGGCCGCCATCGGCGCCTCCCTGGCGGGAGTCCGGGCGATGGTGGGGAGTTCGGGACCCGGCATCTCCCTGAAGGTGGAGGAGTTCGGGGTGATCGGGGCCACGGAGACGCCCGTGATCATCGTGGACGCGCAGAGGGCAGGGCCGTCCACGGGCATGCCCACCCGGCCCGAGCAGGGAGACCTGAACCTGGTCACCGGGGGTGCCCACGGGGACATCCCCCGGATCGTGCTGGCCCCCTCCACGGTGGAGGAGTGCTACACTCTGATGCTGGAAGCCTGCGAACTGGCGGACAAGTACCAGTGCCCGGTCTTCTTCCTCACGGACCTGAACCTCTCGGAGGGACGGAAGACGGTGCCCGAGGACCTGTTCGCCCAGCGTCCGCCCATCCGGCGGCACGGGATCCTGCGGGAGGAGGAGGTGCGAGGACGTCCCTACCGTCGGTACGAGGTGACGCCCTCCGGGATCTCGCCCCGAGTCCTGCCCGGCACCCCGGGCGTCGTCTTCAAGTCCTCGGGGGTGGAGCACGACGAGTTCGGGTTCGTCACCATTGACCCGCGCAAGCGCGCCGCCCAGATGGACAAGCGCATGCGGAAGCTGGAGACCTACCTCCGGGAGGACGCAAAGCCCCCCTATGTCTTCGGGGAGACCCGCGGGAATCCCGTGATGGTGGGCTGGGGGAACACGCGCCCCGTGCTCCAGGAGGCCCGGGAGATCCTCCTCCGGCGGGGGATCCCCGTGGCCCTGGTGCACTTCACCCACATCTACCCCCTGCCCAAACACCTGGTGGAGCCCCTCTTTGCGGACGCGGGGCCCGTGGTGGTGGTGGAGCAGAACTACAGCGGGCAGTTCGCGGATCTGTTGCAGCGGGAGCTCCTGATCCGGACCCGGCGGGTGCTGAAGTACAACGGGATTCCCCTCTATCCCACGGAAGTGGCGGATGCGGTGCAGAGGGCGCTCCGCCAAGAGGGGGCGGTGGTGCGGATCGGGAGCCCGGAGCCGGTGAAGGTGGAGGTAGGCGGAGATGGAGCCGAAGGCCATTAAGGTCTGGGAGGAGAACGCGGTCCCCAAGCATCGCATCCAGTGGTGCCCGGGATGCGGGGACTTCGGCGTGCTGGCCGCCCTCAAGCAGGCCCTGGTGGAGCTGGAGATCACGCCGCATGAGCTCGTGCTCGTGGGGGGGATCGGCTGCAGCGGGAACATCCGCAACTACCTGAACGGCAACGCCTTCCACGGAACCCACGGAGGGCCCTTGGCCTACGCCCTCGGCATCAAGATGGCGAACCCGCACCTCCAGGTGATCTGCCTCGCAGGAGACGGGGACACCTTCGCCATCGGGGTGGAGAACTTCGTGCACACCTGCCGGCGGGATCCGGACATGGTGTTGCTCGTGATGAACAACGGGGTGTACGGCCTCACGAAAGGGCAGGATTCTCCTACCGCAGGGCTCGGGAAGAGCGTGGAGGTCTGGAGCGAGGAACATCCCCCCATGGTGGACCCCGTGCTCCTGGCCCTGGCGAGCGAGGCCACCTTCGTGGCCCAGTCCTTCAGCGGGGATGTGAAGCACACGGCCCGGATGATCGTGGAGGCCTTCCAGCATCCGGGGTTCGCCTTCATCAACGACTTCTCCCCCTGCGTTACATACAACAAGTTCAACACGTACGAGTGGTTCCGGGAGCACGTGGAGCCCGTTCCCCCAGACCACGATCCCTCGGACCGGGACGCGGCCTGGCGGCTCGTGCGGGACTTCGCCCGCCGCGGCAAGATCCCCCTCGGGGTGATCTACCGGAACCCGCGCCCGCGCGCGGAGGCCCGGCGCCTCCCCGTCTGGGAGGGGGAGTTGGCGGACGTGGACGTGGAGCCGATCCTGGCGACTTTCCGGTAGATCAAGCGCCCAGCGCCCGCGCGGCCCGGTCGTAGTCCTCGGGCTTCACCCAGAGGATGAGGCCGTAGCGACCCTGGCCCCCGGAGACCGCGGCCATGGCGGTGACGTTTACCCCCGCCTCCGCCAGCTTCCGCATGTGCTCCGCGGCGGCCCCCACCCGGTCGTCACCCTGGATGAGGAAGGCGTGCTTCGGGGCACTCAGCTGGAACCCTGCCGCGGCCGCGGCCCGGCGGAGAGCCTCCGGATCCTCCGCCACGAGGTCGAGCTGGGAATTCCCGTCCCCCAGGGGGAAGCCGAGGACGGCCCGCAGGTTCACCCCCGCCTGCTGGAGGGCTCCCAGCACCCGCACCCCCTCCCCGGGCCGGTCGGGGATCACCACGTACTGGTACTCCACCCGCTGGACGACGTCGGCCATGGTCCCCACCTCCGGCTCCGTGTTTCTCTACTAGCGTTCCCCAGAAATCCCACGAGCACAAGTCCCATCTCCTGTGAGGGAAGCTGGCTTGACAGGAAAGCCGCGGATGCCTATGCTGGGCGCCACGGGGCGAGGAGGGAGCGGGAGTAGGCGCGGCCGGAGGGTTTGAGCGAGCCGGGGCGGTGCAAGCCGGTGCCCGGGCCGTGCGGAACATGGCTCCGGAGCCGCGGGACGAACGCGGCAAAGGCCGCCAGTAGTCTGCGCCGGGCTGGCCCGTGATCGCCAGGAGAGCGCCGCCGGTCGAGACAACCGGCGGAAGCGGGGTGGTACCGCGGAAGGGCCCTTCCGTCCCGGACGGAAGGGCCGCTCGCTTTTGAGGAGGTGAGGGACGTGTCGGGTCGGTTCTACATCACCACCGCCATCGACTACGTGAACGCGAGCCCCCACATCGGGCACGCGTACGAGAAAATTCTGGCAGACGTGCTCGCCCGTTACCACCGGCTGATGGGCGAGGAGGTCTACTTTCTCACGGGGACGGACGAGCATGGCCAGAAGATCGCCTCCGCGGCCGCGGAGGCAGGCCGGGAGGTCCAGGCGTTCGTGGACGAGAATGCGGCTCAGTTCCGGGCCCTGTGCGCGGCCCTGAACCTCTCCAACGACGACTTCATCCGCACCACGGATCGCGTCCGCCACTGGCCCGCGGTGCACGAGCTCTGGCGTCGGGTGGCCGCCCGGGGGGACCTCTACAAGAAGCACTACCGGGCCCTGTACTGCGTGCAGTGCGAGGCCTTCGTGACCCTGAGCGAGCTCGAGGACGGCCGCTGTCCCCGCCACCTCATCGAGCCCCAGGTGATCGAGGAGGAGAACTACTTCTTCCGGCTCTCCCGCTACCGCACCGAGCTGCGCCGCCTGTTCGAGGAGCGGCCCGATTTCGTGGTGCCGCCTTCCCGGGCCGCGGAGATGCAGAACCTCATCGAGACCCTCGAGGACATCTCCGTCTCCCGGCCGGTGGAGAAGCTCCGGTGGGGGATCCCCGTGCCGGACGATCCTTCCCACGTGATCTATGTGTGGTTCGATGCCCTCACCAACTATCTCAGCGCCATCGGGTTTGCCCAGGATGAAGCGCGCTTCCGGACCTGGTGGCCCGCCCACCACCTCATCGGGAAGGACATCAACCGGTTCCACTCTCTCCTCTGGCCGGCCATGCTGCTGAGCGCCGGGGTGGAGGTCCCGCGGCAGGTACTGGTGCACGGGTTCCTCACCGTCGAGGGCCAGAAGATCAGCAAAACCCTGGGCAACGTCATCGACCCCGTGGCGGTGGCCCGGGAACTGGCGGCGCAGAGCGGGGCGGAAGTGGAGGTGTGCGTGGATGCCCTGCGCTACTTCCTCCTTCGGGAGATCCCCTTCGGGGAGGACGGAGACTTCAGCCGCGCGCAGCTGGCGCACCGGTTCAACGCGGACCTCGCCAACGACTACGGGAATCTCCTCAACCGAACCCTGCCCCTCGTGGAGCGCTGCTGCGAAGGGGTGATCCCGGAAGCGGGCGCGGAGGAGGGGGCGGACGCGGCCCTGCGACAGAGTGCACAGGATCTAGTGAATGCAGTGCTGGAGCACGTACACCGGTACGATTTCCCGCGGGCCCTGGGAGCCGTCTGGCAGCTCCTGGCCGCCGCGAATCGCTACCTGGACCAGGAGGCGCCCTGGAGCCTGTACCGGGCAGGGCGAAGGGAACGGGCGGCCACGGTCCTCCGCAACGCCCTGGAAGCCCTGCGGGTGGCCACGGTGCTCCTGGAGCCCGTGATGCCCTCCGCCACCCTGAAGGTCTGGTCGCAGTTGGGATACCCCCAGTTCGAGCAGCGGGCGAGGGAGATCCGGGCACGGGGAGGCCCCTACCGGGGAACGGGGCTACGGGTGGAGGACGCCCGCACCTGGCGGTGGCTTCGGCCCGGGACCAGAGTTCGGCCCGGTCCTCCCATCTTTCCCCGCATCGAGACCCGCCTCCAGATCCCGGCAGCGGAGGAGGAGAAGATGCCGGAGACCGTCTCCATCGAGGAGTTCCGGAAGCTGGATCTGCGGGTGGCCAAGGTGCTGGAGGCCGAGCGGGTGCCCGGTACGGACAAGCTCATTCGGGCGAAGGTGGATCTGGGCGGTGAGGTGCGCACCATCGTCACGGGTCTATTGCCCCACTACACACCGGAAGAGCTGGTGGGAAAGACCATCGTGGTGGTCGCGAACCTCGAGCCGCGCCGGGTGCGGGGCGTGGAGTCGCAGGGCATGCTGCTCGCCGCGGAGTGGGAGGGGCGGATCGTCCTCGTGACCCTGGATCGGGACCTTCCGCCGGGAGCCCGGGTGACGTGATCGATACCCACCTCCACCTGGACGATCCGCGGTTCGACGCGGACCGGGATGCGGTGGTGGAGCGCTCGCTCCGGGCCGGGGTCCGGATCCTGATCACCATGGGGGTGGATCTTGCGAGCAGTCGCCGGGCCGTGGCGCTCGCGGAGCGCTATCCTGCGGTGTACGCGGCGGTGGGGATTCATCCCAACCACGCCCACCAGGCCCGTCCCGGGGACTTCGCGGCCATCGCGGAGCTGGCACAACACCCGAAAGTGGTGGCCATCGGCGAGTGCGGCCTCGACTACGGGCGGGATCGGTGTCCGCGGGAGGTCCAGCAGGAGAACCTGCGCCGCCACGCACACCTGGCGAATGCGCTCCGAAAGCCCCTCGTGATCCACAACCGCGAGGCCCACGCGGACATCCTGCGCATCCTCGAGGAGGAAGGCGCTTGGCGGGTGGTGATGCATATGTTCACGGGGCCTCCTGAACACGCCCTGACGTGCGCCCGGAGGGGATACTGGATGGGGGTGGGTGGGGTGGTCACGTACCCGAACGCGCAGGGAGTCCGGGAGGCGGTGCGTTGGATCCCGGATGGGCTGCTTTTGGTGGAGACCGATGCGCCGTACCTCGCCCCGCACCCGGATCGGAGCAAGCGCAACGAGCCCGCGTTTCTCCCCCGCATCGTGGAAGCCTTGGCCGCGGCCCGGGCGCAGGGAACCGAAACGGTGGCATCCCTCGTAGAGCGCAACGCACGGAGATGCTTCGGTCTGTAGCCGTCCTTCTGAGCGTGCTGCTCCTCGCGGTCCCCGGGATCTCGCAGACCGCGGAGGACCGATCGGAGGTGGAGCAGGGCCGCCGGGCCGCCCAGCAGGTGGAGCGGGCCCTGCGGGTGGTGACGGATCCCGCGGTGGCGGGTCGGGTGGAGCGGATCGGGAAGGCGGTGTCGGCTCAAACAGAGCGGCCGCAGCTTCCCTGGACCTTCCGGGTGGTGGAGCATCGGTTCCCCAATGCGGTGGCCCTGCCGGGCGGATTCGTGTACGTCACGAGCGCCATGCTGCAGCTCGTGCGCACGGACCACGAGCTCGCGGGCCTGCTGGCCCATGAGGCGGCGCATGTGGCGCGGCGGCATCACCGTCGCATGGCCCAGGAGGCGCTGCGCACCAACCTCCTCGTGATGCTGGTGGCGGTGCTGGTGCGGGATCCCAGATTGGCTACGGGCGCGCAGCTGTTGGGCGGGGGGATCCTGAGCGCCTTCTCGCGGGACCTGGAGCGGGAGGCGGATGTGGCCGCGGTCGGGTATGTGCAGCGCACCCCCTGGCATCCCGTGGGCGTGCTTACCCTGCTGGAGCGGCTTGCTCGGGAGGAGAGTCTATCCGCGAACCCCGATCCCGGGGCCTTCCGCACGCACCCGACCTGGGAGGAACGCATCCGGGCGGTGCAGGAGGAGCTGGCCCGCCGGGGAATTCCCCTGCATCGCCGGGTCTCCGCGGGATTCCTGCGGGTCACCATCGGGGGGGATGGGTCCGTGGGCGAGGTGATGGTGAACGGGGAGGTGGTCATGCGTCTTGCGGGCGGGAAGGCGCGGGCGGAGGAGGTGGCAGCCCGGCTGGATCGGGCCTTCAACGAGGATCCTTCTCCCCTGGAGGTGGAGGCGGTCGGGATCCTGGACGAGTGGTCGGTGCGGATCGGAGGCGTTCCCATCGTGGTGATCACGGACCAGGACGCACGGCTTTTGGACCGGCCCCGACGGGAGATCGCCCAGGATTACGCCGCGGCCCTCCGGCGGGTGATCACGGAGGACCGGCGGCGCCGGGCTCTGGGAGGGTGAAGGGCTCTTCCTCCATCAAGCGCAGGAACGCCTCCACCACGGCCGGATCGAACTGCTTCCCCGCCTGCTCCCGGATGTACTGCAGGGCCTTCTCTCTGGACCAGGCGGGCCGGTAGGGACGCTCGGAGGTGAGGGCGTCGTAGACGTCCACCACCGCGAAGATGCGGGCCGAAAGCGGGATCTCCTCTCCCCGCAGCCCCCGCGGGTATCCGGTGCCATCCCACCGCTCGTGGTGAGCGTACGGGATGTCGAGGGCGGGGCGGAGGAATTCGATGCCCGCGAGCCACCGATAGGCGTACACGGGATGCAGACGCATGATCGCCCACTCCTCTTCCGTGAGGGGGCCGGGCTTGCGCAGGATCTCGTCCGGGACCCCGATCTTGCCGATGTCGTGCAGCAGGGCCCCGCGCCGGATGTGCACGATCTCGGATTCCGCAACCCCCATGGCCCGGGCCAGGGCCACCGTGAGCTCCGCCACCCGCTGGGTGTGCCCCTCCGTCTCCCGATCCCGCAGGTCCATGGCCCGGGACCATCCTTCCAGGGTGGCATCGTAGGCCCTCTGCAGCTCCAGGTTGGCCCGTTGCAGGTTCTCGAGCAGGGTGCCGTTGTCGATGGCCACCGCGGCCTGGCCTGCCAGGGCTTCCAGGAACTCCCACCACTCGGGATCGTCCGGGAAGTCTTTGCGCGAGAGGGTTTCCAGCACGCCCAGGACCTGGCCTTTGATCGTAAGCGGCAGCGCGCAGTAGGCCCGGAACCCTTCCGCCACGAGCCGGGCTTCCCGGCTCCCGGGCACTTCCGAGAGGTTGGGGACGTGCAAGCGCTCTCGGCCCAGGACCACCCGGCCCACCAGCCCCTCGCCGATCCGCACCCCCTGGGTCACCAGGTCCCGCCGCAGCCCCCGGGCGACCACGGCCCGGAAGGAAGCGGTACCGGGGTCCAGCAGCAGCACCGCGGCGGCCTCCACGCCGAGGTGGATGGTGAGCTGATCCAGGATCACGTTGAGGGTGATCCGCAGATCAAAGCTGCCGGTGATGGCGGTGTCCACCAGGCGTAGGGCTTGGAGTCGGTGCACCTGTCGCTCCAGCCGCTCCCGCAGCCGGCGCTCCCGTTCCTCCGCCTCGACGAGCGGGGTGACGTCCTCCGCCACGCAGACGAATCGGAAGGTTTGGCCCGTCTCGTCCCAAAGGGCGGAGATGGCCAGCATGACCCACGCGGGACTCCCATCCTTCCTCCGCACCTGCACCTCTCCCCGCCAGCCCTTGCCGGATTCCACCGCCTTCCGGATCTCCCGACGCAGCTCGTCCGGGAGGGAGATGAGGAGTCCGATCTCCTCTACGGGCCTTCCCAGGACCTCTTCCGCCGGAATCCCTGTGACCTCTGTCCATCGCCGGTTCACGTAGGTCACGCGCCGTTCGGGATCCATCACCAGGACCAGACTCGATCCCTGCTCCACCGCCTGCCACAGGAGCCGGGCCTGCGCTTCCGCCTGCCGCCGGGCCCGCCGGACCTCCGCCTCCCGCAGCTCCCGGGCTATGGCCGCGGGGAGCCGGGTGAGGTTGTCTTTCATCACGTAGTCGTTGGCCCCGGCCCGCATCATCTCCACCGCCAGCTCCTCGCCCACGGTCCCGCTCACCACGAGGAAGGGAAGATCCGGATCGTGCGCCCGCACGATCCGCAGGGCCTCGTGGGCGTTGAAACCGGGCATCCGGTAGTCGCACAGCACCACGTCCCAGGCCTCTGCGCGTAAGGCCTCGGCGAGGCTTGCCGCGGAGTCCACCCGGTGCCACCGTACCGTCCATCCGCTGCGCTGGAGGAGCCGCGCGAGCAGCACCGCATCGTCCTCCACGTCCTCCACGCAGAGGACCCGCAGGAGCTGCGAGGATTGCGCCTCCGACATGGTTCACCGCACGGGCGGTGGCTCGTTGAGCAGCAGCCAATAGAGGCCCAGCTGGCGCACCGCCTCCGTGAACTGCTGGAAGTCTACGGGCTTGCGCACATAGCTGTTACAGCCCAGGCGGTAGCTCGCCACGAGGTCCTGCTCCTCCCGGGAGGAGGTAAGCACCACCACAGGGACAAGCCGCGTGCGCTCGTCGGCCCGGATGCGCTGCAGGACCTCCAGCCCGTCGAGCTTCGGGAGCTTCAGGTCCAGCAGCACCAGGGCCGGCAGCTCCCGTGGGTCCCGGCCCGTGTACTTCCCGGTCCCGAACAGGTACTCCAGGGCTTCCGCACCGTCCTCCGCCACCACGACCTCGTTGACGAGGTGATGCGCCCTCAGGGCTCGGAGGGTGAGGGCCACGTCGTCCGGGTTATCCTCCACCAGCAAGATGGTCTTGGGCCGCATCGGTTTCCTCCCGCAGTCCCGGCAGGATGAAGTAGAAGGTGGCGCCCCGATCCGCCTCGGCTTCTGCCCACACCCGCCCGCCGTGTCGTGCCACGATCCGCTGCACCGTTGCGAGCCCGATGCCGGATCCGGGGAATTCCGAGGGCTTGTGCAGGCGCTGGAAGGGGGCAAAGAGCTTGTCCGCGTACCGCATCTCGAAGCCCACCCCGTTGTCCTGGATGAAGCACGCGAGGCCGTGCGGGGTCGGAGCTGCGCCGAACGCGATCCGGGCGTGGGGCCGGGGACGGGTGAACTTCCATGCGTTGTGCAGGAGGTTTTCCAGGGCCACGCGCATCAACCGCGGATCTGCTCGGGCCCGAATCCCGGGCGTGATGTGCACCTCGACCGCCCGGTCCGGCTCTCGCTGGCGCAACTCCTCCACGATGGCCTGCACGAGCGCGCTGAGGTCCACCTCCTGCGCCTCCAGCGGTGCCCGGGTGACGCGGGAGAGCTGCAGGAGGTCGTCGATGAGCTCCGCCATGCGCTGGCTTGCGGCCCGGACCCGCCGCAGGTAGTCCTGACCCGCCTCGTCCAGCCGGTCCGCGTAGTCCTCCAGCAGGGCCTGGCTGAACCCGTCGATGCTGCGCAGGGGCGAGCGGAGGTCGTGGGCCACGGAGTAGCTGAAGGCCTCCAGCTCCCGGTTCGCGGCCTCCAGCTCCGCGGTTCTCAGACGCACCCGCTCCTCCAGCTCCCGCGTGAGGGCCCGCAGGGCCTCCTCCGCTTCCTTCTGCTCCGTGACGTCCACCAAGGTACCGATCACCGCGGGTCGGCCCTGGTAGACCGTACGGGCGCCGTACACCTCCACGTGGATCACCTGGCCGTCCTTGCGCATGCCCCGGAACCCGTACCGCAGCGCCTGCACCTCTCCTTCGAGGCGGCGGCGGAGGTTTGCGTCCACGAGAGGCCAGTCCTCCGGGTGCACGAGGTCCTTGGGCCCGCGCCGCTCAATGAGCTCCTCCCGTGGGTATCCGAAGATGTCCGCGAGGGCGGGGTTCACGTACCGGAACACACCGTCCTGGATGAGGTACACGCCCACCAGGGACTGCTCCACGAGGCTCCGAAACAGCCCCTCCGACTCCTGCAAGGCCTGCTCTGTGCGGTAGCGCTCCGTGACGTCATGGGCCACCACCAGAACTGCGGGCCGGCCCCCGTAGGGGAGGGTATGGGAAGTGACCTCCACGTGGAGGATGCGGCCGTCCTTGGTGCGGTGCCGCCACGTTCCGGAGGCCTGGAGGGCGGGTCGGGGCCTTTGCACGTCCTCCAGCAGCCGGGGCACGTCCTCCGGAGGCCGGATGTCGAGGATGCGCATCCGCAGAAACTCCTCCCGGCTGTACCCGTACCGCTGGACCGCGGCCTCGTTCACCTCCAGGAATCGCAGGGTCTCGAGGTCATACACCCACATGGGTTGCGGATTCCTGCGGAAGAGCACGGCCAGGGCCTCCTCCAGCTGTCGCCGCGCCTCCGCCTCCTCAAGGCGCACCGCGAGCTCCGTGGCCCGGGCCGTCTGGACCACCATCCGTCTCCGGAGAACTCCCACCAGTACCGCGAGGGCCAGCACCGCGAGGAGGTAGACGGCCGCGGGGTTGGGGAGGCGGACTCCGAGGCGGCTCGCGAGTTCCAGGCCGAGGAGGAGGAGCACGGCGAGGGCAGGTCCCGCGAGGGGGGCCGCCCTGACCCATCGCCTCGGTCCAGCCCGCATCCGTACCCCCGGCTCTTTGCTCCAGGGTAGCGTAATAGCAAGATCCGTTCCACTCCGGGGAGGACCCCGTTGCGGATGAAGCCCCTCCTGCGTATGATGGAGTTCGGACGCGCCCGTAGCTCAGAGGACAGAGCGTTGGCCTCCGGAGCCAAAGGTCGCAGGTTCGAATCCTGCCGGGCGCGCCAGCACTTGTACCACAAGGATTCCAGTCACCCTCATCCTCTCTAGACCGGCCCGGAAAGCCAAGGTTCACCGGGTTGAGCGAGGCCTTCCTGCTCACCAAGCGGCTGAGCGGGTGTACGGAGGCCACTCTGGTCACCTACCGGTGGTGGCTGGAGCGGCTGTGCGCCTTCCTGGGTCCGGAAGAGCCTAGTCCGGCCCGGGTGGTGGAGTTCTTCTCGACCCTGGAGGGCAAGTCGAGCAGTCACCGGCACCAGGCGTATCGGACGCTCCGGACCTTCTTCAGGTGGGCGGTCTCGATCGGCGAGATCGTCCAGGACCCGCTCGCCGGCTTCAGGCTCCGGACACCCAAGACCCTGCCGCGGGTGCCCACGGACGACGAGCTGCGGCAGGTCTTGCGGTGCTGCCCGGACACCTTCGAGGGCCTCCGGAACCGGACCATTATCCTGGTCCTCGCCGACTCCGGCCTGCGGGCCCAAGAACTCCTGCGCCTGCTGGTCCAGGACTGGAACCCGGCGGAGAGGAGCCTGTTCGTGAGGGCCGGCAAAGGGCAGAAGGATCGGGTGGTCTTTGTGGGCCCGACCACCGCCCGCTCGCTGCGGGCGTGGCTGGCTACCCACCCGCGGCCGGCACCGGAAGAGCACCTGTTCTGCGACAGGAGAGGGCGGCCGATCAAGGCCCGCCACCTGGTGCAGATCCTCCACCGCCTCTCGCAGCGGGCAGGGCTACCACGTGAACGGTGGCTCCACCCGCACGCGCTGCGGCACTACTGCGCCACGGGCCTGCTGCGTCACGGAGCCGACCTCGAGGCGGTGCGGCGGCTGTTGGGCCACTCCACCTTGAACATGGTGCTGAGGTACGCCCACCTGGTCGGGCGCGACGTGCAGCAGGCCCACCGGAGGGCCGCCCACCTGGAGCGGCTGGACCTACGGTGAGGTGCGGCGTGCGGTACAGGCTCGCTCCACCGGGCCCAGGGCTGCGGCTGAAGCTGGTGCCACGGCCGCTCCAGTACCTGGCCACCCGGAGGGTGGACGGCATGCTGGAGCTGCGGTGCACCGCCTGCGGCCTGCGAGCGGCCCTGGCCCCGGCCCGAGCCATTCCGGCCCCGGGCCCGGTGGCTCGAGGTGGTGGAGGCGAGGTGGAGAGGGGCACCATACCGAAACGTTGCGCAACACTACGGGGCCACGAGCAGGAGCAGGCCCCGGACCCCAGGAGGCCGACCAGGCCCTGGTGGATGGCCTGCCTTGCCGGCGCATAGCGGCGCACTACGGGCTTTCTGAACGGAAGACACGACGGGGTCGTCACCCCGTCGTCGTCACCTCTCATGCTAGTGTCGCTCTACCGCGGCGCTAGCAAGGCTAGCATGCGGTTGCCAGGCCCCTGCTCACGCCTGCAAACTAGGGGCGCTCCGCAGGAACGGGAGGGGAGGTGGCAGGCGATGGGCGCGAAGAGGAAGGGCACGGACCCCGTTTTCGGTGGCGTGCTGGTCCGCCGGAGCTCCGGCACGTGGGTGTGGGCAGACACCGGCGAACCTGAACCGCGGGTGCGGGACTGGCGGCTGGGCCGGCGGGGCGCGGTGATCTTCCACGCATCGGTCGCGCGCGACCTGTTCGAGCGTTTCGGCCAGAGCAGGAGGAGCAGGACATGACCTCCTCGGACTCCGTCTTGGCCCTGGAGGCGGCGGAGGCGATGCTCCGGGCGGCGCGTCGAGGTGGACCGTGAGCCGATCCGGCTCCACCCGCCCTCCGTGCCAGGAATGCGGCTTGGCCGACCGGGTGGCGCGGGTGGTGTACGGGCTGCCTGCGCCCGACTACGAACCGCCCGAGCCCGTGGTCCTCGGTGGCTGCATCGTCCACCCGGACGCTCCGGCCTGGCGCTGCCTCCGGTGCGGCGAGTGGTTCGGGCGGGTGGGCGAATCGCATCAGCCCGGATAGGCTCGGATAGTCTCGGCATTTTTTTCGCCCGCTACCCGAGCCGGCGGGCGGTGCGCGGCCGCAACCCGCCTCGGGCCGTGCGGACCATGGGCGACCCGGGCGGTGCTGCGGCGAGGCGCGCCAGGTCCTCCGGGTCTGCCTCCGTCCGAGCCGGGTGGGCTTCCTCCTGCGCCCGCGCCTCTGCGGCCTCGCTCAAGAGCTCGGCGATCTGGGCGCACAGGGCGGCACGTGACCAGTCACCCGCGCGGACGAGGCGGAGAGCGAGGGCCGTCCAGCCCTCCGCCAAGGCCTCGCGCAGGTTGCACTCCTCGGTGGTCACCACTCGCCTCGGCCTTCGAGGAGTTGCAGGACCTTGCGCCCCTCCGACGCCGCGGCCCGGGCCCGGACCGAGGCGTCTTCGTAGCCTGCCCGCAGCAACCAGTCGGAGACGGCGCGCCAGGCCTCCGTCAAGGTCCGAATCAGGTCGAGGTCGTCCTCGTCCAGACGCCGGCCCGTCATAGCCCGCCGCTCCGCTCCAGCCGCTCCTCGGCCGACTTGACCGCAGAGAGGGCGTCCTCGATCGGCCTGGTCCAGAACGGGTCCGGCCGCCCACCCGCGGCCGCCACGGCGCGCTCGATCTCCGCGGCTTCGGCAAGTAGCGCCTCCACGGCCGGGCGGACCTCCTCCACGAACCGCCGCAGGACCGCCAGCCGGCGCGGTTCCGCCTGGGCGGCCACGTGGGCCACGTTCGCGCGCTTCAACCGGCCCTGGACCGCGGCCTCCAGCTCGGCGAGACGGGCCTCCAGGGCCGGTCGGTGGCGCTCGATCAGGGCAACCCGGCCCTCGGCGGCTTGCGCGGCGAGCAAGGCCCGATCGGTGCCCCTCGCGTTCGAAAGGGCCTGCTCGAAGGCCTCGGAGGCAAGGCGGGTGGCCTCCTCGCGGGCATGTCGTTCGAGGCCGGGCAGGGCCGCGAGTTGCCGGCGAAGTCGCTCGATTTCGAGCAGAGCTCCTCGATAGTCAGCATGTTGCTCGAAGGTCATGGTTCACCTCCGGTCGTGCTGTTTTGCAAGCCAATCTCCATACGCCTCCAGCCCACCCTCCGCCACCACCTCGAAGCCCGGAAGCCGGCGGATCCGGACCCTCTTCAGGTCGGCCCCAAGTTCCACCACCACCGCCTCTGCGCCGGGCGCCTGGCTCAGGCGCCATAGAACCTCCAATTGCGGTCCGCGAGGGCCGGGTAAGGGCGCACCGTAAGGCAGAACCTCCACCAGGGCCACCGGCTCGTACAGGACCAGCCCGGGCTCGGGCTCGACCCGCCGGAACTCCACCAGGTCCACGTCCGCGGCGAGGGCCCAGGGCGGCAGGGCGCGTCGGTGCCAGGCGAGGAACCGCCGCCGCAACCCGGTGTCGCGGCCTTGCCAGCGCCGCGCACTCACCGGCGGACCTCCGCCCGGGCCACCGCCTCCAGGGCCTGGGCCCAGCCGGTAGTACCCGGCCACCACCGCTTGCCCTCAAGGTGCTCCTGCCACCACCTCCTGCGGCCCGGGTCCAGCAGGTCCTGGGCGGCAACCTGGTAGAAGGCACCAGCTCGCTCCAGGCACCCAGGGTGCCCGACCAGCCACCTGGCGGGCGGCCGGCGGAGGGCCCGGGCCGGGTCCACCGCCAGGGTCGCCTCCTCCGGGCAGACTGGGCGGCGACAGACCTCGCAAACCAGGGCGGGCCTCATAGGAGGCCCTCCTGCCTCGCCGGGCCGTTCAGCCGGCGCCCGGGCCGCAGGTCCTCGATCCGGGCGTAGGCGAGGCACCCGGAGCACCTGACCCAGCCGGGCCACTCAGGGTCCGGATGCCACCTGCCACCGCACGTCTGCGGTGGCAGGTCCAGGACCGGGCCGGGTGGTGAGGGCCGGGCAGGGTCTTGAGCAGAGCCCGGGTCTGGGCCGGGCGAGGGTGGCCCACCCGGTGCCGGGTCGCCCAGGGTCGGGTCGGGCGGCGAGGGCCGGGTGGCCGCCGGTGGGTGGGCAGCCTCCTCGGAGGGTACGGTGTTACGTGTTACGCCTGTTACGGTGTTACGGTCACGCCCAGGCCGTAACACCGTAACAGGCGTAACAGGCGTAACAGGTGTAACAGGCGTAACAGGCATAACAGGTACCCGAGCTCCTTGTTCCTCGCCGGAGGGCCCTTGGGTGATGGCGTACCGCCCATCCGGGCACCTCTGAAGGTACCCGGCTCGGGCCATCCTGGAGAGGCGCATGCGGACCGCCTCGGCCCGGATGCCCAGGGCGGCCGCGATCTCGGAGGGCCGCATCGGCCCGCCCACCCGGAGGGTTTCCAGGACCTCTTGTTGCTCTCGGGTGGCCATGACCTCCTGGGCCGGACCCTCCACCACCCACAGCCCGCCCTCGAAGCGGAGGGCCAGCTCCTGGTCCTCCACGTCTCGCCCCGTGATCGAGAGGGTCGCCTCCTGCGCGCCACGAGTCCGCCGGAGGACCCACACCGTGTCCGCGGCACCCGTGATGCCCGCGGACCCGCTGACCAGGTCCATTGGGTCATCGGCGGGTGCCTTCCGGGTGTGGTGGACCACCAGTATGGCCACGCCGTGCCGGCGGGCGAGGTCTGCCAACGGGCCGAGGGTCTCGTAGTCTAGGGCGTAGGCGTTCGTGCGCGCATCCTGCCGGCCGCGCAGCCGCTGGAGGGTGTCAACGACCACCAGTCTGGCTTCCGGGTGGGCTCGCAGCCAGGCCTCAAGGGCCCGCAGGCCGCCATCACTCAACGTGGGCCACTCGAAGGCCAGGTGCAGCCGGCTCAGGTCCGCACCGGTGGCGCCTAACTGTTCCAGGCGGCTCCGGATGCGCCTTGGCGTGTCCTCCAGGGCGATGTACAGTACCTCGCCCGGTTCGCACCTCCACCGGCTCAAGGCCATTCCGCCGGTTGCTACGGCAACCGCGACACCGAGCGAGGCGTAAGACTTTCCGGCTTTTGGCTTGCCGGCAAAGACCGCAACGCCCTCGGGCAGGACCGACGAAACGACCCACCTGGGCTCCGAGGGCGGGCAGGCCATCAGATCGGCGGCGGAGGTCGTCGCAGGCCACGGGCCGGCAGCCTCGTGGTCGCGCTCCTCCAGGGCCCGCCTGAGGTCCTCCAGGGCCTCCTGGGCCCTCCGGTCGCCCGTCTCCAGGTAGTGGGCCACCGCCCTGGCCGCCAGGGCCAACCGGCGCTTTCGAGCCTGGGCCCGCACCTTCTCGAGGAGGACCTCGGCGCCCGCGGAGGTGGCCACCGAGTTCTGGAGGGCGATGAGGTAGGCGGACCCGCCGACTTCATCGAGCGACTTACCTTCCTCGACCAGGTGAGCCGCAACCGTGCCGATGTCCGCGGGTACGCCCTGCTCGACTAGGACCCTGATCACCCGGGCGATCTCCTGGTGCTGCGGCGCCCGGAAGTCACCCGGGTCCAGGTGCTCGGCCAAGGCCCGCTGCCTGGCCGAGTCCTCCAGGAGCAGGAGGCTACCCAGCAACTGGCGCTCAACCTCGAGGACTGCCTCAACCGATCCGGACATACGGCACCTCGCCCATAGATGGTCCTTTGCACCCAGGTTGCAGTCCGGCCGGGCCGGGCTGCAAAATAAGCGTTAGGCGAGGCGTTTGAGGTGCGGGTACGGTGGCTCCAGGCATCTAAGGACCAGGTCCAGGCCGCTGTTCGCGGGCTGAGGACGGGGTCCTGGCGGGTGCTGCAGCTGATCGCGGAGGGGCTGGGCCTGCCGGAGGGTGCCGTGGTGCTGGCGCCCTCCGGTGCGGCTGATGCCTATGAGCGGGCATGCTACGACCTGCTCGCGGCCATGGGTGGGCGGGTGGTGGTGGACCAGAAAGGTCGCGAGGTGGAGGTGGTGGAGCCTATGCAGGTGCGTCCGGAGGAAGCAGAGCGCCTGGAGCGCACGGTCTGGCTACACGCGTTCAGCGGTGATCTAAGCGCGGTGCGGCAGCTGACGGGGCGGCCTATCGGCGAGCGAGAGGCACAGAGGTTCCGCGAGTTCGTGGAGCGGGTGGTAACGGGCGAGGTGCGGGCCACCGCGGGCTGGTGGAAAGCGGTGGAACGCCGGGCCCTGAGCGCGAGGCCGGAGGCGGTACTGTACGCCTCGCTCCTGCGGGCCTACGAAGCCCGAGGCCTGGGGCGGCGTGAGGTTACTCGGAGGAAGGTTGCCCTGGCGAGTCGGTGCATGGTCTGTGGCACGTCCTTTGAGCGCCGCGGTGCTGCCCGCACCTGTGGGCGCCCGGAGTGTCGGCGAGAGGCCGCCCGTCGCAGGTTCCGCAGGTGGTACGCGCTCCATAAAGGGCGGCGGGCGCGGTAAGATAGGCTTGGGCGGCGGCCCGCACCGCACCTCGCCCAGAGCCACCGCCGCCCACACGAAGGGCAGCTCGAGGAGCACCGGGCTGCCCTTCTGCCTGCTCGCCGTGGTAAGATGGTCCTGGTGCGGTAGCCACCGCCCTCGCACGCCGCACCCAGCCTCCTGTGCCGCGGCCTGGACCACCACCCGGGCCGCGGCCTTCTACTTGGCCACCCGGGTGATTCACCCTGGCAGGACTTTGGTCCGAGCCTGTCGAATCAGATCCGCACCTCGGCCAAGCAGGAGGCGGGCGGTGCGAAGCCAAGGTTCACCCTTCCAGGATGCAGGAGTGGTGCGGCCTTCGGGCCCTGAGGTGAGCGTTGGCCTCCGGAGCCAAAGGTCGCAGGTTCGAATCCTGCCGGGCGCGCCAGCACTTGTACCACAAGGATTCCAGTCACCCTCATCCTCTCTAGACCGGCCCGGAAAGCCAAGGTTCACCCCCGGAGCGGGCGGTCGTGGCCGTCAAGCGGGAAGGTGGTCTGGTGGCGTTCGAGAGACCCCTCTGCCCCCATCCCACCTTCGCCCGGTACGAGGGCGGGAATCCCCGGGAGGCGCGGGGTTTCCGCTGTATGCCAACCCGGTAGCCGGTTCGGGACGAGCCCAAAGAATGAGCTGACAGATGTCACCCTTCTCTGGTACCCTGATGGGCCGGAACCAAACCGTGGGGAGGTCGGAAATGGCGGAGGTGACCATCACGCCCCGGGACAACGGCCCGTACCTGGTGCGGGGGCCGGTGCGCTTGGTGGACGCGGAGGGACGCGCGTGGAACCTCGACCGCGAGGTCATCGCCCTGTGCCGGTGCGGGGGGAGCGCCAACAAGCCCTTCTGCGATGGTACCCATGCCCGCATCGGCTTCCAGTCTCAGGTCCGGGCCTCCGCTCCCTAAAGGCTTACCTGATCAAGGGCGCAGGCGCAGCCAGGCGGTGGCCCCGGCCGCGGCCATCCAGGCGGCGGAGAGGAGGAGCACTGGCCGCGGACCCAGGCTCTCGAGGAGCACGCCGGCAAGGAGGGGGGCCAGAATTCCGCGCACGCCAATGAGGGAGGTGTAGGCTCCCGCGTAATGCACCACCAGGTGCGGGGGTGCGAGCTCCATCGTCGTGGTCATCCACGCGAGCTCCACCGCGGCGATGAGGAATCCATCCGCGGCTGCGGGCATGAGGGCCACCCACGCGGAGGGAGCAAGGGCGTAGAGCAGGGGGGTGAGGGGAGAGAGCACGAGCGCTCTGCGCAGGGTAGTAAGCCCGCTCGACTGGTCAATGGTTCTCCCCCATAGGAAGAAGCCTACCACGGAGGCTGCGTTGGAGATGGCGGCCAGGATCCCGACCTGGGTGTGCCGGGCCTGGAGGACGTCCACCAGCAGAAGGGGGAGTGCCGGCGCCATGGTCCACCCGCCGAACCCGAACGCGAAGGTGGCCACGAGTACCCACCGGAACCGTCCGTCCGCCCACGCGGCGTGCCACACCTCCCGCAGGGAGGGTCGGGGAGGAGATGCGGGGAGACGGGGAGGCCGGATGCGGCTGTAAGCCAGGGCACCCGCCACGCCGAACAGGGCCGCGGCGGGAAGGACCACCTGGGGACCGAACCGTTCCAGGAGAGGGCCTGCCAGGAGGGAACCCAGGATGGAGGCACAGCTGAGCCCGGTGCGTACCAGGCCCAGCAGGGTGCCCCGGGATTCCTGCGGGTAGAGGAGCTGCACCGTGGCCGCGTAGGCGGGGGTGGTGATGCCGTTTACGGCGTGGTAGGCAAGCACCAGGACCGCGAAGGCATCCGGATGTGTGATCGCCGGGGTGAGCAAGAAGAGGCTGCGGGCCAGCACACCCGGCCACACAAGGTACGGGACAGGATTCCGACCTGCCACCACCACGCTCCAGTAAGCGGCAAGCAGCAGCCCCACCGCGGGACCGGCGACCACCAGGGAGACCAGGAACGGGCTGGCGCCCATCCGGCGGGCGGTGACCCCGAGGAAGGGGATCACCATCCCGCTGAAGATGCCGAACAGCAAAGCCCCGGTGAGGTCCCACAGGAATGCCAGACGGGCCCTTGGGCGCAAGGGAGGGACCCAGCGCACAGACCGTAGTATAGCGCAGGGTCGGGTAGGAGAATTCCCGAAGGGGGGCGAATGCCCTTCCCAGAACGCCTTGCGGAGGTGCCCGGTGGACGTCCTGCTGTGGGTGCTCATCGCCCTGCTCCTCTACCTGGTGTTCTTTCAGGGCTAGCGGCAAATACCCAAGCATGCAGGTGGGTGGAGCGGAGGAAACCCGGTGCGAGGGGCGAATCTCGCTTTTCTCAGACACAGCCTGACGAGGTGGTGAAGATGGGAGGAGGCGGGAGGCTGGTTCGAGCGGGCCCGTGGGTGATCGTGGGGTTGGCCCTGATCGGCTGGCTGCTGGCTCCCGCGGGCGGAGCCGCGCCGTCCCGGGAGTGGGATCAGGTCATCCAGGCCGCGCGGCGAGAGGGCCGTTTGGTGGTCTACGACGCCTTTGGAGGGGCGGTCCCCACGGTGCAGTACGCCGCGGAGCGGTTCGAGGCCATGCATCGGGTGAAGGTCGAGATCGCCGTGATGCGGGCCAGCGAGTCCATCGAGCGCATCCGGGTGGAGCAACGGGCCGGTCGGGCCATCGCGGACCTGGTGACCGCGGGCTCCGGGACCACCCGCCCCATGCTGGACGAGGGCGTTCTGCGTCCCTTCGAGGGACTTCCCAGCGCTCCACGGATCGCGCCGCAGGTCCGGTTAAAGGTTCAGGAGTGGGAGCTGCAGCAGTACCTTCTGCCCTTCCTGATCCAGCTGTACGGGATCCTGGTCAACACGAGCCTGGTGCGGCCCGAGGAGGAGCCGAAGAGCTGGAGCGATCTCGCGGATCCCCGATGGCGTGGCCGGCTCATCATGGACGATCCCAGGGCGCCGGGAGGGGGTCAGGTCCTCTTCCAGGTGACCTACCGGGCGCTGGGGCGGAGGTTCCAGGAAGATCTCGCGGCCCAGCGGCCGTTCCTCACCCGGGGAATCGCGGACGCGGCCAGCCGGGTCGCCCGGGGAGAGTTCGCGGTGATGGCCCCCTTTGCCCTGGGGCTCTACCCGCGTGTTCGCGGAGGGCCCGTGAAGCTCATTATCCCCCGGGAGGGGGCCCCCTATGTCCCCCTGGGCGTCTCCCTGCCGCGGCGCAGCGATCACCCGAACGCGGCGGTGGCCTTCAGCGAGTTCCTCCTCTCCCGGGAGGTTCAGGTCCGACTGATGCACGATTTCATCCTGCCGGTGGTGCGCGGGTATGATCAGCAGGCGCCGGAAGAGGTCCGGCCGTTCCTGCGGGCCCGGCTGTGGGACACCGTGGTGGATCCCCGGGTAGAGCCCGAGTATCTCCGGCGGGCAAGCGAAATCTACCGGTAGCGGAGGGACCTAAGCATGCGTCGGATCCTCCAAGCAGTCATCCTCGTCCTCGCGTTGGCCGGGTGGAGCCATGAGGTGGCGGGAAGCCCCGGGGGCCTCTGGGCCCAGGTGGTGGCCGCGGCCCGGAGGGAGGGAACCCTGGTCCTCTACGACGGGCACGGAGGGGCGCTTCCCACCATCCAGTTCGCCGCGGACCTGTTCCAGAAAACGTACGGCATCCGGGTGGAGATGAGCGTGATGCGGGCCAGCGAGGCCCAGGAGCGGGTGCGGATCGAGCAGCGGGCGGGCCGACCGCTCGCGGACCTCGTCACCGTGGGTCCGAGCCAGGCCTGGCAGATGAAGAAGCTGCAGCAAACCGTGCAGCCCCTCGGAGACCTTCCCAGCAGGAAGAGGGTGGCCGCGCAGATCCGGCTGAAGCTGCAGGAGTGGGAGATCGAAGACGTCATGCTCGTGGAAGCCGTGCAGCTCTACGGCATCCTGATCAACACCCGGCTGGTCCCTCCCGGAGAGGAACCCCGAAGCTGGATGGACCTTCTGGATCCCCGGTGGCGGGGCAGGATGATCGCGGACGACCCCCGGGCCTTCGGCGGGGGATCCGTGTTCTTCGCCGCCACCTACAAGCGACTCGGGCGGGGGTACCACGAGCAACTGGCGGGGCAGCGTCCCTTCTTCACGAGGGCCATCGCGGAGGCCGCGAACCGGGTGGCGCGGGGAGAGTTCGCCTTGATGTACCCGTTTGCCCTGGGGTTGTATCCGCGGGTCCGGGACCTCCCCAACGTGAAGGTGATCATCCCCCGGGAGGGCGCGCCCTACGTGCTGCAGGGGGTTTCGATCCCGCGGGAGGTACCGCACCCCAATGCCGCCCGGCTCTTCGCGGAGCTGCTCCTCTCGGATGCCGTCCAGCGGAATCTCTACGAGAATTTCGTCCTGCCCGCCGTGGCGGGTTTCATCCGTCAGGCGCCGTCCGAACAGCGAACCCTCCTGGGGGTTCCCCTGTGGGAGACCTCGGATCCCCCGAGGGGAGAGGAGCTCCTCCGACTCGCCTCGGAGATCTATCGCTGAGGCTCGGCCCGTGGGAGAGGGCGGTTCGGGTCATGGCGCCTCAGGTGCGAACCCGCACGGCTCGCCGGGAGTCCGGAGCGCGGTGGCGGCTGGAGGGGGAGGTCTGCGTGGTGGGGTCCGGGATCGCGGGGATCTCCGCCGCCCTGGAAGCCGCCCGACTCGGCCGGGAGGTGGTGCTCGTGGAGGGGGCTCCCTTCATCGGGGGCCAGGCGGTGGGGGCTCCCATCGGCACCATCGCGGGGCTCTTTTCCTGCGGCCAGAACCCTCACCAGCTGACCCATCTCGTGGCGGACGAGCTCCTGGCCGCCCTGGAACGGGAGGGCGCGGTGTACCGTCGCTACTCGGAGAAGGCCCGCACCATCGTCCTGGTCTACGACGAGGTGGCGCTGGGGCGCTGGATGGAGCGGGAGGTACACCGGCGGGGGATTCGAGCGGTGACGGGGGCCGTCCTGCGGGAGGTGCGGCGGGAGGGGGCGAGGATCCACTCCCTCTCCTTCCTCACGCGGTTTGGGGATCTGGAGGTAAAGGCCTCCATGTACATCGACGCCACGGGGGACGCCGCGGTGGCCTGGTTTGCGGGACTCCCCTGCCGGGAACCGGATCGTCCCATTTACGGGTCGCAGATGGCGGTCCTGGAGGGCGTGCGGGATGAGTTGCTCCTGCCGGAATCGGCTTTCTTCGCCCGGCTCCAGTCCGTCCTGCAAGAGAAGGGGGACCGCTACGGGTTGGGACGGAAGGACGGGCTCGTGTTCCTGTTCCCCGGGCGGGGCATGGCCATCGTAAACATGACCCACGTGCAGACTCCTCTCGAACCGGCCGCCTTCACCCGCCGGAGCCTGGAAGGCAAGGATCAGGTAGATCGGGCGATCCAGCTGCTGCGGGAAGAGTTCCCGGAGGCGTTCGGGAGGGCACGGGTTCGGGTGTACGGGCAGCTGGGGATCCGGCAGACCCGGTGGATCGTGGGAAGGTACCAACTGTCCGTGGAGGACGTCCGGACGGGCAGGAGGTTCGAGGACGCGGTTGCCCGCACCGCGTGGCCCATCGAGCTCCACGACCGGGCGGAAGGGTATTACTGGGAGCCCTTTGAAGAGGGCCACGTACACTACGTGCCCCTCCGGAGCCTGATCCCAGAGGGGACGGAGAATCTCCTGGCGGTGGGGCGTTGCATCGACGCGGACCCTCTGGCCCTCTCCAGCGTACGGGTGATGGGACCCTGCATCGCCATGGGGGCCGCGGCCGCACACGTAGCAGACCTCTGCCTCGGGCGCTCCACCCCCGCGCAGGGGGTGGACCTGGAGGCCCTTGCCGAACGACTTCGACCGAACCTGGAGGATTCCGCTTCCTAACCCCGCGACCGACTTGACAGAGAATTCGGAGTCCCTCTAAGCTCTGAAAAAAGTAAACGAGCCTCCCGAAAGGGCAAACCCGCAGCAATGCGGGGGCGCAAAGCTGACGGGACCGCGGACGCGGTTGGCTGGGCTGCCGAAGGAGGCGCGAGGAGGCTGGGGAGACTCCGGTGCAAGGATCCCCGGCCTGTTTTGTTGTGCCCTCCTGTGGACCCTACCGTCCGACCAGAACGGTTCCCCGCAGCGAAAAACATCTCGGGACGAGGTGAGGCCATGCGACCAGTACGGGTAATCTGTGCTGCGGTTCTGGCTGCATTTCTGGGGGTACAGGGGATTCCCCCTGTTTTCTCTCAGAATGTCGGGAGTATTCAATTTCAGGACGTGACGGATCAGGTTTTCCCCTATCCGGTCCGACCTCTTTACGGTGAGAGCCACGGGCAATCCTGGGGCTTCATTGCGGTGGGGGACTACGACGGGGACGGCTGGGACGACCTCTACATCAATGAGATGAGCATGGTCCACACCGTAGAGCACCAGAACATTCACGGGCGGCCTCAATCCGGATATCTCCTGCGGAATACGGGAGGCCGATTCGTGGACGAAACCTACAAATTGCCGGTTATTGATGAGGACACGGAGCACCGGCATGCGGCGGTGTGGTGCGATTTCGACAACGACGGGGATGAGGATTTGCTTTTGGGCACCGGGATGGACGACGAATTCCCCTTGGGACATCCGGAGCGCATGACCGGAAATCTGGACGTGTGGCTCCGGAACGACGGCACCCACTTCACCGACGTGAGCCGGCAGGTGACCGTGGAAGGGTACGACACCCGGCACAGCAAGGTGTTCCACGGGTACACCTGTGCGGATGTAGACGGGAACGGGTGGCCCGACATTCTCCTCCAGAACAAAAAGGCCCCGGAGGTGTACGGGAGCGGGGGGACTCCCGTCTTCCGTTTGTACCTGAATCTGGGGGGCTTTCGTTATCGGGAGGCCGCGGCGGAACGGGGCTTCAAGGACACGGAATACCCCACAAGCAACATTGATCCCTGGGGCTTGGGTTGCTATGACTTCAACGGGGTCCGAGGCATGGACTGCCGTTCTGCAGGGGGGAATCTGGGCCGCTGGATCCTCAATAAAGGCGGCGGGTTCTTCGATGTCCACACGGGAGTATACCGGCCTATTGCGGACCTCAACGCCTACAGCAACGACCTCGCCTGGGCCGACTACAACGGGGACGGGCTCATTGACCATTCGGATGCCGGATTGACACAGATCGTGCGGATCTTCGTCAACAACGGGTCCACGGTCCACAATGATGGGATGGCCGATTCCACTAAGGCAGCGGCTTCGAATCGGGTGCGCCTGCGCAGCACTGCTGCCTTGGATGCCGACAACGATGGGGATGCGGATCTCTTCGTCACGGTCGAAGGTTCGGGTCCGCAGACGCCGGATGGATGGACGACCAAGGCTCCGGATCTGTTCTTCCGCAACGACAATATGACATTCGTGGAAATGGCCAGGCAGGTCGGACTAGACGGCGGAATTTGCGTGGGTAAGCGGGCGGATTCTCGGCCCGCGGATCACTGCGCGGGAGGTGGCGGGGCTGCGGTCGTCGACTACGACCGGGATGGCCGGCTGGATCTTGTGGTTTCCTACACGCCCTGGTTCAAGCCTGCCGGGGGTGTGGAGCGGGTGCGGGTGTACCGCAACGTGACCCAGAATCCCGGGAACTGGATCGGGGTGATCGTACAGGGCAGGAGATCTTTGGGGAGTCGTGTTACGGTTGAGGCGTGCGGGAAAACCCACGTCCGGCAAGTGGTGAACGACACGCATCATCTGGCCCAGAACACGCGGGCGATCCACGTGGGGTTGGGAGGGTGCACGAACCGACCTTATGTGGTCATCCAGTGGTCGGACGGGGCTGTGACCCGGACCTACCTTAGCCGGAACCGGTACCACCTGGTGAGGCGGTGAGGGGGGCGGCAGGGAATTCCGGTCGAGGGGTCAAAAATCCTCCATCGTTCGGGCATGCGGGCCGGAGGAGGGAGAAAATGGGGGCGACAGCACCTGTGGAGAGTCTGCAGACGCTCCTGGACCGGGTGCCGAGTCTGGTCGATCACCTGTACCGGAATCCCAAGGGGGCGCTGCGGGCCATCTTTCAGCTGTTTCCGCCCGCGGTCCTGCCGCCGGAATTCACCAACTGGCGGGACGAACAGCGGGCCCGGCGGGAGTCCGTGGCCCTCCTGGACCAATCGTTTCACATGAGCAACCTGTCCCTGAGGGGGCCGGATGCCCTGCGGCTGCTGGAAAGTCTGGCCATCAACAGTTTCCGGAACTTCGGCCCGAACCGGGCAAAGCAGTTCGTGGCGTGCTCCCCGGAAGGATACGTGATCGGGGACAACATCCTCTACGGGCTGGAAGAGGATTCGGCGGTGCTGGTCGGCTCCGAGGTCGTCCAGAACTGGGTGACCTACCACGCGGAGACCGGCGGGTACCGGGTTCGGGTGGAGCGGGACCCCGCATGGTCCGTGAACCCCACCGGACGGCGGACGGAGTACCGGTTCCAGGTGGAGGGTCCGAAGGCCCTGGCCCTGCTGGAGAAGGCCACGGGAGGGCCGCTGCCGGAGGTGAAGTTCTTCCACTGGACGTGGCTTGTCATCGCGGGGCGGAGGGTACGGGCGTTGCGGCACAGTATGGCAGGAGTCCCGGGCATGGAGCTCTCGGGCCCGTGGGAGGACCGAGAGGTGGTGCGGACTGCCCTCGTGGAGGCTGGCAGGGAGTTCGGCCTCCGGGAGGTGGGCTCCCTCGCGTACCTCTCCAGCGGCGGGCTGGAGTCCGGGTGGGTCCCCAATCCACTTCCCGCCATCTACACCAGCCCTGACCTGCGCGCCTACCGGGAGTGGCTTCCGGCCACCGGTCAGGAGGCCAGGGGATCTCTGGGGGGGAGTTTCTACTCGCCCCGCATCGAGGACTACTACCTGACCCCCTGGGAGTTGGGATTCGAGCACATTCTCCGGTTCGATCACGACTTCGTGGGGCGGCTCGCCCTGGAGGAGCGGGCCCGGGAGCGGCATCGGAGGAAGGTGACCCTCGTCTGGCACCCGGAGGACACCGCCCAGGTCTTCGGTTCTCTCCTGCGCCCGGGGCCGATGGCGAAGTACCTGGATCTCCCCTGGCTTCACTACGCCACCTGGCAATACGACAGGGTCCTGAGCCCGCGGGGGGAGCCGGTGGGTCTCTCCCTGTATGCTGGCTACACCTCAAACGAGCGCGCGGTGGTGGCTCTGGCGGTGGTCGACGCGGATTACAGCCAGCCCGGGACGGAAGTGGTCCTCGTGTGGGGCGAGGACGGCGGAGGTGCTCGCAGCGCGGCGTGGGTGGAACCGCACGTCCCCGTGGAGATCCGGGCCACGGTGGCTCCGGTCCCCATCAGCCAGGCGGCCCGGCAGTACCGGGCCGCCATGCGGTCCGGACGCTAGCAGGTCCCCGGGCCCCTTTACGGCTCCTCCCGCGCGGTGCTAAAATGAGCCGTCGGCGAGAGCGCCCCAGGAGTTCGGTTCCCGGAAGGAGGTGTGAGGTTGGCCACGGTTCGCGTGGGGAAGGACGAGTCCCTGGACAGCGCCCTCAAGCGGTTCCGCCGGGAGGTCCAACGGTCGGGGATCCTCGTGGAGGCCAAGCGGCATGAGCACTACGAGAAGCCCAGTGACCGGCGGCGCCGCAAGCTGGCCAAGCGGGCCCGCAAGCAGAAGGCGAAGTCCAGGTAGCTCGCCGCCCCGATCGCACAGCTTCCGGGCTCCGAACTCGTTCGGGGCCCGGTTTTTTTGACCATGACCCTTCTGGAACGGCTGGGAGAGGATCTCAAACAGGCCCTCAAGGCGAGGGATACGATTCGGGTCTCCACCCTGAGGCTCGCCCGGGCCGCCCTGCACAACGCGGAGATCCAGCGGGGCCGTCCCCTCACGGACGAGGAGGCCCAGGAGGTCCTGCGGCTCGAAGCCCGGCGCCGGAAGGAGGCCATCGAGGCCTTCCGCCGGGCCGGGCGGGAGGAGATGGCCCACCGGGAGGAGCTGGAGCTTGCGGTGCTCCTGGAGTACCTCCCTGCCCCGCTCTCCAGGGAGGAACTCCGGAGGATCGTGCAGGAGGCGATCCAGAAGCTCGGAGCCCGCACGGAACGGGACGCGGGCCGGGTAATCGGAGCGGTGATGCGGGAGGTTCGGGGCAGGGCCGAGGGCCGGGACGTGGAACGTCTGGTGCGGGAGGCCCTCGGGTCCGGACCATAGCCGGGGATGACCAGGAAGCGCTTGCGGCGGTCGGTCCCCAAATCGCGGAGCTGGAAGCGGGCGGTGAGCGCGGGCGGGGTGGTGTTCCGTCCCGGTCCCTCCGGCCCGGAGGTCCTGCTGCTCCTCCACCGCAACGGCCGGTGGATGCTCCCCAAGGGGACCGTGGAGGCAGGGGAGACGGAGGAGGAGGTTGCCCGCCGGGAGGTGGGGGAGGAGGCCGGAGTACACAACCTCCGGCTGGTGGCAGACCTCGGCGAGGAACGTTATCGGTTCTACTGGCCCCCGGAGAAGACCTTCTACGACAAGACCGTGCGCTACTACCTCCTGGAGTGGCTGGGCGGAGAGGAGCCCAGGCCGCAGGCGGAGGAGGGGTTCGTGGAAGCCCGTTGGGTTCCCCTGGACGAGGCGGTGGAGCGGGTAAGGTACAGGGAGACGCGCGAGATCCTGCTTCGAGCCCGGGAGATCCTGAAGGCCCAGGAGGCGGAGACGTGAGGGAGCCTGCGATCGGAACCGCGGACCTGGTGGAGGATACCTTCCGGAAATACGCGGAGCACGTGAACCCGGGGCTCGTGAAACTGTGGCGGTTCGCGGGGATCGAGACCCTGGAGTGGGAGGCCGAGGGCGCGGTGGTCCGGGACGTCCACGGCCGGGAGTACCTGGACTTCTCCGGCGGCCCCGCGGTCTTCGTCCTGGGCCACCGGCACCCGCGGGTGGTCCAGGCGGTCGTGGAGCAGATCCAGCGCATGCCCATGTCCGTGCGGGCCCTGCCCCGGCGGTCGGAGGCGGAGCTCGCGGCGCTCTTGGCCGAGATCACGCCCGGAGACCTCCGCTACGCCTTCTTCTGCAACAGCGGCGCGGAAGCGGTGGAAGGAGCCATCAAGCTGGCCCGCCTGGCCACCGGGAAGCCCGGCATCATCGCCACGGAGGGAGCCTTCCACGGAAAGACCCTGGGGGCCCTTTCCGCCACGGGCCGGGAGAAGTACCGAAAGCCTTTTGAGCCCCTCGTGCCCGGGTTCCGGCACATCCCCTTCGGAGATCCCGAGGCCCTGGAGGAGGCCATTGACGGGGATACCGCGGCCTTCCTGGTGGAGCCCATCCAGGCGGAGGGCGGAGTGCGGATCCCGCCGGACGACTACCTCGGCCGGGTGCGGGAGATCTGCGACCGCAGAGGGATCCTCCTCATCGTGGACGAGGTGCAGACCGGGATGGGCCGCACGGGCCGGATGTTCGCGTGCGAGCACGCGGGCATCACTCCCGACATCCTCACCCTGGCGAAGGGACTCGGGGGCGGGGTGATGCCCATCGGGGCGTTCGTGGCCCGCCCCCACCTCTGGGAGGCCTTCGCCACCGATCCCTACCTGCACTCCTCCACCTTTGGGGGGAATCCCGCGGCCTGCGCGGCAGCCATCGCCACCATCCGGGTTCTGCTTGAGGAGCGTCTGCCGGAGCGGGCCGCGGATCTCGGCGCGTTCCTGCTGGAAGGCCTGCGTTCCCTTGCCGACCGCTATCCGGACCTCGTGCGGGAGGTGCGCGGGAAGGGCCTGCTCCTGGGAGTGGAATTCGTGGACCCGGACGTGGCGTTGCTGTGTGCCGCGGAGGCCCTGCGGCGGGGAGTGATCTTTTACTTCGCCCTCAACCGGCCCGAGGTGATCCGCATCGCCCCACCCCTGGTCATCACCCGGGAGCAGATCGGAACCGCCCTGGCGTGCGTGGACGCGGCCCTGGGAGCCACGCGGGAGATGCTGGAGAGCCTCCGATCTGCCGGATGATCCCGCGGGAGGAGTACCGGGAACGACAGGAACGCGTCCGGGCGGGCATGCGGAGCTCGGGACTGCGGGCCCTGGTGGTGGTCTCCGGGCCGTTTTACGAGCGGCCCGGAGATGTGGCCTATCTCAGCGGCCACTTCCCTCCCTTCCCCACCTCCGAGGCCGAGCCCCCCATCGCCGGGATGGGATACGCGGCCGTGGTCCTGGACCACCGGGAGACGGTGCTCCTCGTGGACACGCCCCGCTACCGGGCCGAGGAGGTGGTGGCGGATGAGGTGCGGGTGGGTCCGGACCTGTGGGGGGCGCTGGTGGAGGTTCTCCGGGAGCGAGCTGCGGGGGAGGTCGGAGTCGTGGGCACGGACGTGGCTCCCCTGGAGATGGCCCGTCGACTGGAGGAAGCCGGGTTCCAGACGATCCCCGCGGACGGCCTCCTCCGGTCCCTGCGCCGGCGCAAGAGTGCTGCGGAGGTGGATCTGCTGCGGCGGGCCGTGGCGTGCGCCCGGGAGGGGCTCGTGGCCGCCTGTACGGCGTGCCTCCCGGGAACATCCGAACAGGAGGTCTGCGCGACAGGGGTTGCCGCGGCCCTCCGGGCCGGCGCGGATTTCGTGCGGTACCTCCGGGTGCACTCCGGTCCGTGGAGCGCGTGGACCACCCGCTGGCCGCCCGCCACGGACCGCAGGCTCATCAAGAGCGATCTCGTGCTCCTGGACCTCGTGGGTGCCCGGGAGGGCTATCACTTCGACGTCCTGCGCACAACCCTGGTGGGCTTCGATGCGCTGCCCTGGCAGCGCGTGCTCCTGGAGGCCACCCAGCGGGCCCTGGCCCGGGCTCTTGAGAGCATTCGCCCGGGGGTTCAGGTGCATGAGGTGGTGGCCGCGGCTCTGGGGGCCTACGAGGAGGCGGGCTTGGGCGGGCATGCCTCGACGTTCCTCGGCCACGGGATCGGGCTGGAAACCGTGGAAGCTCCCTACCTCCGGCCCGGGAGCGCGGTGCGGCTGGAGGAGGGGATGGTGCTGTGCGTGGAGCCCTCCGTCTGCCTGCCGGGCCGGGGCGGGGCGTGCATCGAGGAGGAGGTGGTGGTGACCCGGGAGGGGTGCGAGGTGCTCACGGGCGACATCCCACGCCTCCTGTGGGCGTGACTACCGGGAGGTCAGGAGGGGAGGGCCCCAGAGGTCGTCCTGGGAGCCTTCCCGGAGGGCGAGCTGTACCTCTTGGTCCGTCTTCAGCAGGAACACCCGCTCCATCTCATCGATGCCCTGGAGGTCCTGGTAGACCTCGAAGGCTTCCTCCGAGATCATGGCCCGCAGCTGGGCTTCCAGGCGCAACTTGCTCAGGAAAAACTGCTCCAGGTGGATGCGCCGGTAAAGCCACACGTGGTGCTGGAGGATCTGCCGGAGTTTCTGCTCGTGGCTGAAGAGGAGGTCCCGGCGGTCCACGAGCTCCAGGGCCCGGCGGTAAGATCGAGATAGGTCAAGGAGGAGATCCCGGAGATCCTGGATGAGGACTTCCGGAGTCGTATCACCTTTGGCCGCCTGTCGCACCGCCCGGAGCAGCCGCCCCTCCATCAGCCGCAGGCCGTGTGCGAGGTCCGCGAGGGTGCGGGCGAGGCCGGGATTCGGAGGATGCTGGAGCTTGGTCACGCGTCTTGGCGCATTCATGGACGCCCCTCCCGCACTCCCACTCGGGCCCTCTCCGTCCTTCAGGTTTTTGGAGAAAAACCCGGCTCAGGTCTTCCGTGTTCTGGCCCCGTTCAGCCCTACGCGCTCCGGCCGCCCGAAGTTCAGGACGAGGGTCGTCCCGCCCACGATGGCCGCTGAGACCGCGGCACCCACCGATCCCCACAGGGCCATCCCCAACCCTCCGGCTCCCAGCACCGCGCTGAGTCCGCAGATGCGCAGCACCACCTCGTGCGGCCGCAGCCCTGAATGCAACAGCCGGTGAGGCAGGTGGTCCTTGCCGGTGGAGACCATGATTTGGATGGGGTTCCGCAGCCCCTTCCGGTAGCGCCGCCAGTGCACCAGCAGGAAGTCCCAGGCCGGGAGCGCCAGGATCACGCCCAGGGCGAGGATCTCCCAGGCGGAGTCCAGGCTGGTGGCCAGCGCCGCGCTCAGGGCTGCCAGGAGGAACCCCAGCATGAGGCTTCCGGAGTCCCCGAGGAAGATGCGGGCGGGCGGGAAGTTGTAGCGCAGAAACCCCAACGACGCCCCGGCCAGGGCCGCGGCCGTGGTGGCGACCGCCCACCGGTGGAGGAAGATGGCGAGGAGGGCCAGCGCCACCGCGCTCACCGCCGCGGCCCCGGAGGCCGTCCCGTCCGCGCAGTCCAGGCAGTTGAGGGCGTTCGCCAAGCCCACGATCCAGCCCGCGGCCAGGAGGTGGCCCGCATACGGCCAGGGAAGCCCGATCCGGAAATCACCCAGCCCCACGATGAGCACCACCACCGCGGCTTCCGCCGCGAGCTTCGCGGCCCCCACGCCCCGCACGTCGTCCACGATTCCGATCAGGGCAAAGGCCGCGGCTCCCGCCAGCAGCAGGATCACGTGCAGGTCGTTCACGGGCCGCGCCCACATCAGGGTGGCCGAGCTGAAGGCCAGGTAGACCGCCGCCCCGCCCAGGAGCGGCGTCGGCGTGCGGTGGAGCTTGCGGGGCGCAGGGAGGTCCAGGATCCCGAGCCTTCGGGCCGCCCACGCGGCCGCGGGCGTGACCAGGAGTGCCAGCCCTAGCGCGCAGAAGAAGGCAAGGAGTACGCCCGCCACCTGTGCCTCTCCCGTGCGGTGAACGTGGCTTCCAGGGCCACAAGGATCCGGTTCACCTCCTCCTCCCGCAGCGACGGATAGAGGGGGATCGAGAGGGCGGTGCGGTACGCCTGCTCCGTGCGCGGGAATCCCGGTAGGCCCAGGTACCGGTGGAGGGGCCAGAACACCGGGGGACTCGTCTCCACGCCATGGGCCCGCAGCGCCTCCCGGGCCTTGGCCGCATCTGGGACCGCGACCACGTACCGATAAAAAATGGGGTTTGTTCCGGGCCGCACGGTCGGAGGCCGCAGCCCCAGGGCCCGAACCCGCTCTGCGTAACGGACCGCGAGCCGCCGCCGGCGGTCCAAGAGGGCCGGGAGCTTGTGGACCTGCGACAGCCCGAGAGCAGCCTGGAAGTCCGTGATCTTGTAGTTAAACCGGACCCCCAGGCGCCGCCGGCCGTCGTAGTCCCGCATCTCCCGCACCCGCCGCAGCAGCAGGTCGGAGTTCGAGAGCACCATCCCGCCCTCGCCCGTGGTGATCACCTTCGTGGCGTAGAAGGAGCAGACCGCCACGTCCCCGAAGGACCCCACGGGACGGCCCCTCACCGTGGTGCCCAGGGCCTGGGCGATGTCCTCGATCACGGGAATTTCGAGGCCGCGGAGGGCCTCGATGTCCGCGGCGAACCCGAACATGTGGGGGATCAGGAGGGCCCGGGTGCGCCGGGTGATGACCCGCCGGACTTCCTCCACGGAGAGGTTGTAGCCGTCGGGCTCCAGATCCACGAGTTTCGGGGTTGCGCCCACGTACCGGGCCGCCTGCAGCAACGCCACGCAGGTGTAGCTGGGCAGGATCACCTCGTCCCCGGGCCCCACCCCCAGGGCCACCAGCGCGAGATGTAAAGCCGCGGTCCCGGAGCTCGTGGCCACCCCGCCCCGCACGCCCACGAACCGGGCCACCGCCTCCTCGAACCGCCGGGTTACCTCCCCTTGGGCGATCTGGCCCGAGCGGAGGACCTCGGCCACGGCCCGGACGTCCGCCTCGTCCAGGGTGGGACGGGAGTGCTGGACTACAGCACCATGCGGTGACATACGAACGCCTCCGCGGCCTCCACGGACACCTCCGCGCCCCGCAGCCGCGCAAGCCGCTCCACGTTCATCAAGCTCCCGTGGTGGGGCGCAGGCCGGAGCTGCGAGGCATGGCAGCGGAGCGCCCGCAGCTTCACCTCCAGGAACTCCGAGATGTCCACGTAGAAGTTGGGGTGGAAGGGGGTGGGGCTCCAGCACAGCTGCGGGGCGTCACACGAGAGCACGAGCCGCACGAAGGGTTTGTCCTCCGGCAGGTGCGGCCGGCAGGCCGCAAACCCCGCCCGAAACAGGGCCTCGTGATCCTGGTTGTAGCTGGGGTGGGGGAGGATCACCACGGTCGGCCGCACCCGGTCGATGCTGTACCGGGCTTCTCGCTCGATCAACGTCACGAGATCCCGGCGGGGAACGGCGTCCAGGCGCATGTGGTGGCGGCTGTCCTCGAAGAGGACTTCGTACCCGTCCACCCCCAGGACCTCCATGGCCCTGCGCAGCTCCTCCACCCGCTGGCCGGCCGTGACGAGGAGGTGCTCGGCGTTGTAGTGCCGGAGGTCGCCCACCGACCCCACGATCACGAACACCTCCCCTCCCTCGGCCTTCACCCTGGCGATGGTGCCCCCGCACCCGTAGGCCTCGTCGTCGGGGTGGGGGGCGATCACGAGGACCCTCTGGCCCGAAAAGAAAGCCTCCATCGTCTCGGCCCATTGTAGGTGCCCCCTTGCTCAGTGACTTCTACCCAAACGGAGGGTTTGGATCTATCAAGAGGAGGATTGCGGGGAAGGGCCGGGTTGGGAGAGGCAGGGTACAATGGTTCGGGATGCCGTTCACGGTGGAGGACCTGCAGGATCTGCTCCGGCTGCTGGAGCAGCAGCCCCAGTGGAAGGAAGCGGTGCGGGCCGCCCTCTGGAGCGAGGCGGAGTTCGCCTCTTGGCTTCGGGAGAGGCTTCCCAGGTTGCTGCAGGAGGACCCCCGGTTCGGGGCAGAGGTGATCGGAGTCCTCCAGCAGACCCTGAGTCCCCGGTCGGAGTTCGTACGGGTGCTGGAGGAGATCCGGGCCCTCCGGGAGGACTTCGGCCGCCGGTTTGAGGTCATCGAGCGGACCTTGCAGCTCCACACGGAGCGGTTCGAGGCCATGGACCGCCGGTTTGAGGTCATCGAGCGGACCTTGCAGCTCCACACGGAGCGGTTCGAGGCCATGGACCGCCGGTTTGAGGCCATCGAGCGGACCTTGCAGCTCCACACGGAGCGGTTCGAGGCCATGGACCGCCGGTTTGAGGCCTTGGAGCGGGAGATGGACCGCCGGTTCGAGGCGGTGGACCGGCGGTTCGAGGCGGTGGACCGGCGGTTCGAGGCGGTGGACCGGCGGTTCGAGGCCCTGCAGCGGGAGATGGACCGCCGGTTCGAGCTGCAGGCGAGGATCCTGGCCGAGCACAGCAGAACCCTGCGCCGGATGGAGGTAGGGCTAGGGAGTCTCGGCCGCCGGTTCGGGAAGGGATTCGAGGAGGCCGTGCGGGCCACCATCGAGGAGTTCGCGGGCGTCGGCCCCCTCACAGCGGAGCGCCTCGTGATCCGGGACGTGAACGGCGAGCTGTACGGGGTACCCAACCAGGAGGTGGAGTTCGACGCCTTCGTGCACGACGGGCGGCGGTTCCTGGTGGAGGTGAAGGGTTTCGCGGAGCCGGAGGACGTCCTGAACTTCGTCCGGAAGGTGGAGTTCGCCCGCCGCCACCTTGCCGAGCCCTTCGAGGCGGTGCTCCTCGCGCCGTACGCCACGAAGCGGGCCGTGGAACTGGCCCGGGAGCTGGGGGTGCGGCTCCTGATGGAGCCCGAGGAGGAAGCCCCCGACGAGGGAAACTAGCCCCGTCCCGGAATTCCAAGCGGTTTAACCGTTTGATCCCGGGTTTTCCTTCCCATGGAGGATTGCCGGGGTTTGGCGAGGTCGGAGAATGGGGGGCGAGAACACCCGAGGAGGCCTGGAATGGGGCGGCAGGCGGGATACGCGGCGGTTGTGGTGACGGCGGTGCTGCTCTCCCTCGCGGACGCTCTGCCGGCCTGGGCGCAGGTCCGACCCGTGGAGGTCCCTGAGCCGGGCGGGTTCGCCCTCATGGGCACCGCCCTGTTCGGGGCCCTCGCGGCGTGGAGGCTGTTGAGGCGGCGGGCGTGAGGGCCTCCGTCGTTGCAGGCTGTAAAGCAGCCTCCGGAGGCGGAAGCCCACGGCTTGGTCGACCGGACGAGCGGGCCCATTCCTCCAAACGGAGGATGGACGTCCCGACGGCCTGGAGGTAAGGGTTTGGGGTGAAGGAGGAGGACATGCGACGTTGCAAACGCAGGTTGGCTGGGCGGGTGCCCCTGACCGCGGGGGTGATCGCCGGGCTCGTCGGTGCCTCCGCGCTGGCCGCCCATGCCTTCGTCATCAACCTGGGCGGGCCCGCGGGTTACAGGGCTCGGATCGAAGTCACCCAGGTGGGGCTCAGCCAGCTCAAGATCGTCGTCACGAACCTGACCACCCTTGGGATGTCCGTTCCTCTGCCTACCGGGGTGTCAGGAGGTTGCCCCCAGAATGTCACGTCGGGTATCGACGCAGCCTGCCGGCTGCTCACGAGCTTCGGGTATACGCCCAATGCGATCTCTCAGAACATCACCGGTGGGTCGGCGAAGATCGCCACCGGGTCCACGGGGAAGGGGGACAAGTCGCCCTTCAACTATTCCGCCGGGGACGACTGGAGCGCGGAGTGGGGGTTTGGGAACAACGCGCCGATGGACGGCACGGGTAATCTCGACTTCCTGTCGACGAACGCATCACACATGACCCGGTTCGCAACCAGTCCCAACCGGGACGGGCCGGCAGGGCTTGACGGGCCGCAGGGCGGGCTGCTGAGTAGAGCGTTCACCGGCGCGGGTGGACTCGGGTTCGTGCAGGACACCCTGGAGTTCCTCGTGAACTACAGCGCCAACCTGACGGCTGCGGACCTCTTAGCCCTCCAGAACGCGACCTGGTGGGTGGAGTTCGGGAGCAGCGGCTACTTCCTGTGTGTCGGGCCGGATCCGCGCTGCCCGCCTCCACTCCGTGCCTCCGAACCCGGCTCCCTTGCCCTGATGGGTACGGCGCTCGCGGGTGTGCTGGCGGTAGGGGGGCTACGCCGCAAGCACCGGGCCTGATCCGCCGGACCGCAGGAATCCCGGCGGCGGTCGCGGGGATCCTGCCGCCTCCTCCAGGCTCCGCGTTCCGCGGACAGGCTCCTCCGAACGATCCGGCCTGATCCTCCCCTCGGACGAAGGCGAACGGCGGCTCGGGGTGCCATTATTCGGAAGGCGGACCGTCATGGGAGGAGGAGTGCGCGGTTACGGCGCTGCGGCGGGAATCGGGGGAATCGTCGGCCTCCTGGGTTGGCTCTATGCCCCGGTCCTCCGGGAGATGGCCTCCCAGTGGGCGGTGGACACCACCTACGGGTACGGGTACTACATCCCGCCGGTGGCCGCCTACCTCGTGTGGGAGCGGCGCAGGGCCCTCGCGGCCGCCCGGGCGGAGGGAACTTGGCTCGGGCTGGCCGTCCTGCTGTTGGGGCTCGGGGCCCTGGTGGTCGGCCGGGCCGGCGGGATCGCGCTCCTGTCCCGTACCTCCCTGATCCCGGTGCTCTTCGGCCTCGTCCTGCTCCTCGGGGGGTGGCGGACGGCGCGCCTGGTGGCCTTCCCGATCCTGTTCCTGAGCCTCATGATCCCCCTCCCGCAGGGCCTCCTGCAGCGGCTCACCTGGCCCCTGCAGATCTTCACGGCCCAGTTCAGCACCGAAGTGCTGCGCCTGATGGGTTACCCCGTGTACGTGGAGGGAATCTACATCGACCTCCCCAACGTGCGGCTGGAGGTGGCGGAGGCCTGCAGCGGCTTCCGGTCCCTCGTGGCCCTCGGGGCCACGGGGATCCTGCTGGCGCACCTCACCCAGGAGCGGTGGCGGGAGCGGGTGGTGCTCGTGGCCTCCGTGGTGCCCATCGCGGTCCTGGCGAACGCGGTGCGGGTGACCAGCAACATCGCCCTGGGGATCTACGAGGGCACGTACCACACGGTCTCCGGGTGGATGGTGTTCGTGGCGGCCACGGCCATGCTGGTCGGGGTCTCCTCCGCCCTGGGGAGAGGGGGGAGGGCCGCGTGAGCGGTCCGAAGCTCTTCGCGGCCCTCGCGAGTCTCTTCCTGGCCGCGGTGACGGTGCAGGCCACCCTGGGACACGCGGTCCCCCTCCGGGTGAGCCTCACGGAGTTTCCCCGCTCGATCGGTCCGTGGGTGGGCTCGGACGAACCCCTCGACCCCGAGGCCCTCTCGCGCGCGCGTCCAGATGCCTACCTGAGCCGCCGCTACACCGATCCCCGGGGACCATCCGTGCTCCTGTACGTCGCGTACTTCGCCCGGGATTCCTCTCGGGCCCGGATCCAGGCCGCGTGCTGGGGAGATTGCCAGGTGCGCCAGACGGCCACACACCGCGTGGAGATCGGCGGTCGCACGCTCGCGGTGAACCGGGCCCTGGTGGTGCAGGAGGGGGAGCCCGCGGTGATCCTGTACTGGTTCCAGCTGGGACAGCGCATCCTGCAGGATCCCGATCAGCTCAGGCTGAGCCAGGTGCGGCGGGCGCTTCTGGGGCGGCGGTCGGACGGGGCCCTCGTGCGGATCTCGAGTCCGGTGCGTTCAGATCCCGAAGAAGCCCTGAGCCGGGCGGAGGCGTTCCTGCGGGCGGTCCTTCCCGGGCTTCTGCGGCACCTTCCCGAGTGAGGAGGCGAAAGATGACGGTGGACGCGTTGCCCGTATCCAAGGCCCGGTCGAGCCGGCCCAGGCGGGTCTGGATCCTGGGAGTGGTGTTCCTCGGCGTGCTGGGCTTGGCCACCGCCGGGCTAGCGGTGTGGCGGAGCCCTCAAGCGCGGCTGGCCCGCAGCTGGAGGCAGGGGGAGACCTTCTTCGCCGCGGAGCGGTACCGGGAGGCCATCATCGCCTACCGGAACATCCTGCAGGTCCGGCCCCAGGACGCCCGCGCCCACTACCGGCTGGGCGTCTCCTACCTCCGCATCGGAGACCTCCCCCGGGCCCACGCCTTCCTCCGGAAGAGCCTGGAACTCGATCCGGACCTCCTCGACGCGCGGCTGGACCTCGCGGAGCTGTACCTGTCGGCCCGGCAACCCGCCCGGGCGGAGGAAGAGGCCCGGCGCGCCCTCTCCCGCAGGCCCAGAGACGCGAAGGGCCACCTGCTGCTGAGCCAGGCCGTGGGAGCCCGCGGGGATCCCGGGCCGGCTCTCGGGCTCGTGGACGCCGCGTTGCGGTTGGATCCGAAGCTCGGCCGGGCGTACGTCTGGAAGGCCACGCTGCTTTTGGCCCAAAAGCGGGTGGAAGACGCGGAGCGGATCCTGCGGGAGGGGGTACGGCGTGCCCCTCAGGCTCCCGAGCCCAGGGTCTCCCTCGCGGCGCTGCTCGCCCGGACGGACCGGCAGGAGGAGGCGGAGCGGGTCCTCACGGAGGCTGCAGAAGCCCTCCCGCGGCGGCCCGAGCCGCTTCTGGCCCTGGGGGACTTCTACACATCCCGGCGCAAGCTCCCCGAGGCCATGGACCACTACCGGCGGGCGTGGGACCTCGCCCCGCACGCCAACGCGGCCGGGATCAAGCTGGGAGAGCTGCTCTTGCTACAGGAGCGGTGGGAGGAGGCCGCGGAGGTGGCCCGCAGGCTCCTCCTCGCGAACGCCAACGATCCCCTCGGCCACTACCTCCTGGGCCGGGTGCGGCTGGGAGAAGGGAAGCTCGAGAAGGGGATCGAGGCCCTGCGGGCCACGGTGCTCCTGGCCCCAGATCTCGTGCAGGCGCGGTTCCTGCTGGCCCAGGCCTTCCTGGTGCAGGGGAAGCCCGAGCGGGCCCGGGAGCAGCTGGAGGAGGCCGCTCGGCGCGCGCCCCGGTTCGCCCTAGCCCGAGTAGCCCTCGCGGACGTCTACGCGGCCCTGGGGATGCCGGATCGAGGGGAGCGGGAGCTCCGGGAGCTCGTGACCCTCTTCCCGAGGAGTGCGGCGGCATACCTGGCCCTGGGAGACTTCTACGCGCGCCGGCAGCGGCTCCAGCCTGCTCTAGACGCCTACCGGAAGGCCGTGGAGGTGGAGCCCAAGGACGTGGCGGCCCGGATCCGTGCGGGGATCGTGTACCGGATGCTCAGGGACTACGAGGCCGCGCTGCGGGAGTTCGAGGTCGCGCTTGCGATCCGGCCCGACGCCGCCGACGCCCTCGCGGAGATCGCCCGGGTCTACATCCTCCGCGGGCGGCCGGATCTCGCCATTGCCCGAGTGCAGCGGGAGATCCGGAAGTCCCCCGAGCACGCGAACGCGTACGTGGTGCTGGGGATGATCTACGAGGAGATGGGGGATCTGGTGCGGGCGGAACAGGCCTACATCCGGGGAACCGTCGCGAACCCTAAACTCCCCAGAGCCTACCTCATGCTGGGCCGGCTGTACACCCGCAAGGGGAAGTTCGAGCTCGCGGCCCGGAAGTACGAGGAGGCGCTGCGGCTGGACCCCCGCAACCCGCACCTGTACACCCTCATCGGCAACCTCCACGAGCAGCAGGGCAACGTGGACCTGGCCCAGAGCTACTACGAGCGGGCGTTGCGGGTGGACCCCAACCACGCCCTGGCCGCCAACAACCTGGCCTACACCCTCGCGGACCGAGGGGTGAACCTCGACCGGGCCCTGGAACTGGCGAAGATGGCCAGGGAGCGGATGCCCAAAGACCCTCATGTGGCGGACACCCTGGGATGGGTGTACTACCGGCGGGGGCAACTCCGAGAGGCCCTCCCGCTCCTGGAGGAGGCGGCGCGGGGTCTACCGGACAACCCCACGGTCCGCTACCACCTGGGCATGACCCACCACCGGCTCGGGAACCGCGCGGAAGCCAGGCGGGCGCTCGAGGCCGCCCTGGGCCTCAAACGAGACTTCCCGGAGTCCGGGGAGGCAAAGCGGGTACTGGAGGAACTGAGGGCCCCCGTGAGGTGAGCCTGCACTCCCGGGCGCAAGTCCAGGGTGGACCGCCGTCCTCACTTCCCCACCGCGGCGATGAGGAGCACCCCGGTGCGGTCTGCGGCTTCCCGGGCCGAGGGGTGGATCACGAACCCGAACAGGGCCGGGACCGGAGGGCCCGCGAGTTGCGGGGCGAGGCTTCGGAAGCGCCGCACCAGGGTCTCCACGTCCCGGCCGTAGATGCGGCTGCGGACCTCGCCCACCACCACGACCCGCTCTCCGTCCCGCATCCCCTCCCCGAAGAAGTCTACCTCCACCTCCTCGCCGTCCACGGTGAGCAGCACCCGGCGCAGCTCGTCCCGCCACTCCGGGCGCTCCCTGAGCAGCCTCACGAGGTCCTGGAAGTCCTTCACCGTGAACGGCATCTCACAGGCATTGTACCTCAGGCCACGGGTCGCCTTCCGGGGCCGTCTTGCGGGGTCAGGGGCCGGTGCAGGGGAGGGCGAGGAACTCTGTCGTCCCGGCTTCTTAGCAGGCGCTGGAGCACGGTGCGATGGTGCGGGTGCCAGGGGGAGAAGTCCGGAGTGGCCCGGGGGTTGTAAGGGCTAAAAGGCTGAGGCCCTCTCCGAGGGTGGTGGGGCCCCCGTAAATTGATCCCGGAGAATCCTCCTTTTGGAGGAGAGACCGGGGTGGGCTTTCGGGCGAGGATGAAACCGGTCCGAGCGACTCCAGATGGGGAGGTCTGCATGGGGGACTCGAAGGAAATGCGGCAGTCGGGGCCGTGGGTGGTCCGGGGATTGCGGTGGGTTGCCTTGCCGGCCCTCGCCACCCTGTTTCTCGTGTTGGGCGGGGCAGCGGTAGCTGGCGCTGTGCCGGTTCTCGACTTCAATATGGACGCGACACACCCCGCGGGTGCGAGCATCTCGTACGCGGGGGGAACGAATCCGCTGGTGGGCATAAACATCAGCGTGGATAACGTAACAGGGCTGGGTACGCCTTTGAACAGCGGCATCACGCTAACCATCGTGGGAGGAATCCTCAACTTCACCACGGGGAACCTTATCGGGTCTACTTCGACGTCCTGGCTGTTTGGGGGCGGAGGTTCTATCACCCTTGTCGGAAAGATTCCGGATCTTGGCATCAATACCCTCACCACGCTGCTGAGCGGGACCTGGACGAGCGCCAGCGTGTTCAAGATCGGCGATACGTTCCGGATCGTGGGAGGCACGTTCGTGGACACGAAGCTCAAGGCCCTTACCGACTACTTCGGACTCCCAGACGGGGTCACGCTCTACCTGGGGAACATCAACTTGAGCTTTAGTGCTACGGGAAGTCCACCCAACGCGTTCTCAAGCACTCGGGTCCTGAGTGGGGACCTGTTGAACACGCCCAGAGTTCCGGAGCCGTCCGCGGGTCTGCTCTTCGCGTCCGCGCTCGCCTCGGCTCTCGGGGCCGTTTCCCTGGGCTCGCTCAGGCGTAAGGGCACGCCCGCCTGCGCGGCGGCCTAGTTTCTGGGTCTGGGAACTGGTCGGGGAGAGCTGGAGCAGGCTCTGCCTGAAGAGCCTGCTCCAGCTGTTTGTGGCCCGCTATCCCTTCCCTCCGCTCAAGGCCAGCAGCGTCTCCAGCTCCTCCCGGAACGCCTCCCGGCCCTCGGGGGTGGCCCGGACCCAGGTGCGGGGCCTACGGCCCACGTACCCTTTGTCCACCGCCACATATCCCGCTTCTTCCAGGACCCGAAGGTGGGCGGAGAGGTTCCCGGGCGTGAGGCCCAGGAGCTCCCGGAGCGCCTCGAATTCCAGGGCGCTTTCCTCCGGCAGGGCCGATAAAGCGGCCATGATGCGTAGCCGCGTGCCCTGCGCGAGGGCATCCCGGGCCATCTACCGCCACCCCCACCGGGTTCCCGTGAGGAGCCCGCTCGCCAGCAGGGCAACCGCCCAGGCGAGGGCGCCGATGGGCCTCAGGTGCGCGGGGGCCAGGAAGTGGCCCAGCAGCACGGCAACCCCCGCCGCGGTTCCGGCCAGGGCCGCCACCGGGAACCACCACAGCCCGTAGAGCACGTACCCCAGGGCGAAGACAAGGTGCGGTAGAAGGCTACCCTCCCCTGACCAATCCAGCCCCGCAAGATGCGGGAGCCCGAGGGCCACCAGCGTCACCAGGGCCCAGTGGAGCGGGTGCCGCCACCACAGGGGATCCCGGACCCGGACCTGAGGTCCCAGCACCCAGCCCACGACGATGCTCGCCACGGCTCCCAGTCCAACCAGGATCGGCCAAGCGACCCTTCTCACCTCCTGGGAACCCGTCAGCTCTGCGACCCCTCCCCCGAGGAGCACAAGCCCCCACAGGATGGAGTACGGGGCGAATAGGCCGGCGGTGGCCCAGCGCCGGGCCCGATCCACCACGGCCCGCACCTCCCGGACTTCCCGCACCAGCCCTTCCTCAGCTCCCATGTTCTCCCACCTCCCAGAGTACTCTGTACTACAAACACATTTGCAAAATCCGCGTAGACTTGTCAAGGGGCTGCCTCAAGCGGGGTTCTTGGGCTTACGAAGGGCTCAGGACGGCTACCGGGATGGGTCTCTAGGGGATCCGGGTCGCAGGGGGCACGGGCCGGTCCGGCCGGCCCATCAGGATCTCCAGGGCGCGGTCTCCCTCGTTGAAGAGGAGGTCCACCACGGAGAGGTCCGGCAAGAAGCCCGCCTGGGGGAACAGCTGGCGGTACGTAGGGCAGCTCCAGTTCTGCAGCCGCACTTCGATCCCCGCCTCCTCGAAGAGGCCTACGTCCAGGTGGTTCGTGGCCGCGTAGTCGCCCGTGAGGTAGACGTCGGCTCCCAGGGCCCGGCAGATGGCCACGAGCCGCTCCGTGGCCCGGCCCGGCACCCCGAGCTCGGAGCTGCGCACGAGCTGGGTGCCCGCGCCCAGCGCCCGGAGGATCTCCGCCAACAGGTGCAAATTCAGCTCCCACAGGGACTCCCACTCCCGGGCGTAGACCGCCTCGAAGACCTCCGCGTACCGGCGGAAGTAGGGGGCCCGGCCGTAGTTCGTGCGCAGGGCGTTCCAGTGCTTCCTGCGCCAACTTTCCCGGTTGCAGATGCGCACCTCGACGATGGGTTTGCCGAAGGGATCCTCCACGGGCACGGTGAGGTAGGTCCAGCCCTGCGCGGTCTTGATCCTGTTGCGGTTCTGCCACCCGTTCTTCGTGTACTGGGCGTCGTCCAGGAGCACGAACACCTCGCTGCGCACGACCTTGTCCACGTACCGCAACCAGGGGAGGTAGTGGGGCTGGTGGGCGGCGACGATCATCCCCGGAGTCCCGCGGGCGCAGGGGGGGCGTGCCGCAAAAAGCCGTTCTCCCGACACCACCCGATGGTCCGGCGCAACCCCTCCTCCAGGTCCACCTGGGGTCGGTAGCCCAGGACCAGGCGGGCCCGGGTGAGGTCCGGCACCCGCCGGGGCGTGTCCTCGAACCGCTGGCCGTATTGGTCCTCGTAGGGCACGAACACGATGCGGGACGCACTGCCCGCGAGGTCCCGGATCAGCTCCGCGAGCTCGCGGATGCGGATCTCCCGGTCGTTGCCGAGGTTGAAGACCTGTCCTTCCGCCTCCGGAGCCTCCGAGGCCAGCAGCACCCCGGCCACCAGGTCGTCCACGTAGCAGAAGCAGCGGGATTGTTTGCCGTCCCCGTGCACGGTGAGGTCCTCGCCAAGCAGGGCCTGCCGGATGAACCGGGCCACCACCGTCCCGTAGCCGTTCTCGTGGATGCGGGGGCCGTACACGTTGAAAAAGCGCAGGATCACCACGGGAAGGCCCTGGGCCGCGTAGGCCCAGGCGAAGTGCTCGTCGATGGCCTTGGCGCTGCTGTACGACCACCGGCTCACCGTGGTGGGCCCCAGGACCCGGTCGTCGTCCTCCCGCAGGGGCGCCTTCGTCGCCTTCCCGTACACCTCGCTGGAGCTCGCGAGGACCACCTTCTTCCAGTGCCGGAAGGCGGCCCGCAGCACCGTCTCCGTCCCCTCCACGTTCACCTGGATGGCCTGCAGGGGGTTCTGCACGATGTACCAAACGCCCACCGCGGCCGCCAGGTGGAACACGAGGTCGCAGGACTCCACGAGCTCGTCCACCACCGCCGGGTTCAGGATGGAGTCGTTCACGAACCGGAACCGGGGGTTCTCCAGGTGGTGGCGGACGTTCTGGATCCGGCCCGTGGAGAGGTTGTCCAGCACCACCACCTCATCCCCCCGCTCCAGCAGCCGGTCCACCAAGTGCGACCCGATGAACCCGGCACCACCGGTCACCAGCGCGCGCATCCGACCTCCTCGGGTGTAGGGTTTCAAAACCCAGGATACGGCGGCCTCCCGGGGAGGCTCATCCCCCGGATGCAGGAAGAAGCCGGATCAGACGGGGGATGCGTACTCCCGTCGGATGGGGTATTCTGGGCGGGCCATGGACGCCACCCCGCACCTTTTGTTCGGCGCGGCCCTGGGCATGCGGATGCGCAACCCCTTCCTCGCCTTCGCGGCAGGGGTCGCGAGCCATGCGGTCTTGGATCTCATCCCCCACGCCAACTACACGGGGTGGCGACCCCTCTCCCCGGCCATGGTACTGGACGTGGCGGTGGCCACAGGTCTGAGCCTCCTCATCGCGCGCCTCGCTCCCTCGCCCCTCGGGGCCCTGGCGGGTGCCGCGGGCGGTGCCTTCCCGGACGTGGAACGGGTTCTGACGGGGCATGCGAAGGACTTCCTCCGGCGGCCGCCCTTTGGCCTTCACCAGAACGAGATCCCGCCGCCGTGGGGACTCCTGACGCAGGCCGCGGCGGTGGGGGTGGCGCTGTGGCTCGTGTGGCGGAACTCGAAGCGCTCCGTTCCGACTTGACACCCGCTTTCGGAGCTATGAGATTAATAGGCTGAGTTCAGGTTTGGCCTGAGCTGGCCTACAGGGGAGCCGTGCTGATCGCGGAGGGGCTGCATAAGCGGTTCGGGGGTGTGGCGGCGATCCGGGGGGTGAGCCTGGAGGTCCGCGAGGGGGAGATCGTGGGGCTCGTGGGACCGAACGGCGCGGGGAAGACCACCCTCTTCAACCTCCTCACGGGCATGCTGCTCCCGGACGAGGGACGGATCCGCTTCCGGGGCCAGGATCTCACCGGCCCCCCCTGGCTGCGGGCCCGGCTGGGCATGGGCCGGACCTTCCAGGTGCCGCGGGTCTTCGGCCCTCTCACCTGCCTCGATCACATCCTCCTGGCCGCGGATGCCCGGAACGGAGCAGGATCCCCGGCGCAAACCAGAAACCCGGATCCCCGGGATCTTCTCTCCTTCGTGGGGCTGAACGGCCTGGAGCACGTCCCCGCGGCACTCCTCAACCCCACGCACCGGAAGCTCCTGGAACTCGCCACCGTGCTGGCCACGGGACCCTCCCTGGTCCTGCTGGACGAGCCCATGGCGGGGATGACGCCCGTGGAGGTTCAGAACACCATGGGCCTGATCCGGCGGCTGCGGGAGGAACGGGGGATCACCGTGGTGTGGGTGGAGCACCTCATGCACGCGGTCACCAGGGTCGCGGATCGGATGGTCGTCCTGCATCAGGGCGAGGTGATCGCGGAAGGGCCTCCCGAACAGGTCATGCGGGACTCCAGGGTGGTGGACGTCTACCTGGGAGAGGGGACGGGCGCATGACCGAGCCCCTCCTGCGGGTGGAGCACCTGCATGCGGGCTACGGGGCCCTCTCCGTGGTCTGGGACGTCAGCCTGGTGGTGCATCCCGGGGAGTGGGTGGTGGTCCTGGGCCCCAACGGCGCGGGCAAGACCACCCTCTTCCGGGCCCTGGCCGGGGTGCGGTCGAACGGTCTCCGGGTCAGTGCCGGGAAAGTGATGGTCCGGGATCGGCCCCTGGTGCCCCTGGATGGATACCACCGGGCGCGGGCGGGCATCGCGTACGTCCCCGAGGGGCGGCACGTGTTCCCGGGGCTCACGGTGCAGGAGAACCTGGAGCTCGCGGGCGCGGTCTGCCTGGATCGGCGGGAGCGGCCGCGGGCCATGGAGGAAGTGTTCCGTCTCCTGCCGGTCCTCGGGGAGCGGCGACGGCAGCTGGCGGGCACCCTCTCCGGCGGAGAGCAGCAGATGCTGGCCATCGGGCGGGCCCTCATGCAGCGGCCCGCCCTGCTGATCCTGGATGAGCCCAGCCAGGGGCTCGCCCCGAAGGTGGTGCTGGCCCTGTACGAGTTTCTCTCCCGCCTGCGGGAGCGGGGGGTGACCCTGCTCATGGCGGAGCAGAACGTCCGCGAGGCCCTCCGCCTGGCCAGTCGGGCCTACGTCCTGGAGCACGGGCGGGTGGTGCGGGAAGGGCCAAGCGAGGCGTTGATGGAGGACGAGACCCTGCGCAGGGCGTTTCTGGGCGTGTGAGGGATCGGGCTTCCGGCACCGGAAACTCCAAATAAAGGGGGGAGAAACAACATGGCGCACCGCATGGATCGGAGGCAGTTCCTGAGGGTGGCGGCGGGGGCCACGGCCACGGCCCTGCTGCCCCACTCCTGGGCGAGGGCGCAGGCGAGGCCCGTGCGGGTGGGGTTCGCCATCTCGGAGACGGGGCCGTACGCCATCGGAGCACGGCTCACGCAGATCCCCAACTACTACCTGTGGCGGGACGAGGTCAACGCCCGGGGAGGGCTGCTGGTTCGCGGGGAAGGGCGCCGTCCCATCGAGTTCGTGAACTACGACGACCGCAGCGACATCGGAACCGCGGTGCGGCTGTTCGAGAAGCTCATCCGGGAGGACCGCGTGGACCTGGTTCTTCCCCCCTGGGGGACGGCCATGCACTTCGCGGTGGCGCCCGTGGTGAGCCGGCTGGGGTACGTGCTCCTGGGGATCACGGTAGGCTCCCTGCGGATCCGGGAGTTGGGGGCGGAGAACTTCTTTGCCCTCCTCCCTCAACCGGATTCCGTCACCATCAGCATCGTCCAGTTCCTGCGGGAGGTGCGGGAGCGCCACGGGTACAACCGGGTGGCCCTCCTGCACGTGGCGGACCTCCACGGCGTGGAGCACCAGACCGCCATCGTGCCCCTGCTGAGGCGGGAGCGGTTCGAGATCGTGGAAGACCGGAGCTATCCCCTCACGGTCACGGACCTCTCGGATGTCCTGCGGACGATCCAGGCCCGCCGGCCGGAGATTTTGGTGGCCTTCAACTACCCTGCGGATGGCAATCTGATCGTGCAGCAGTCCATCGCCCTGCGCTTTAACCCTCCCGTCATGATTTTGGGTGTAGGGGCTTTCTTCCAGGAATTCGCCCAGCAGTTCGGGAGGAACGTGGAGGGGATCATCTGTCACCAGGCGGCCTGGAGCCCGAAGCTCAAGATCCCCGGAGCCCGGGAGTACTACGAGGCCTTTCGGAGGAAGTTCGGGCGGAACCCCGACCACGCGGGAAGCTCGCTCGTCTACCAGAGCCTGAAGATGCTGGAGCAGGCCATCGCGGAGGTGGGTCTGGACCAGCGGCGCATCAAGGAGTACCTGGAGCGGCATGAGTTCAACGGCCCGTGGGGTCCCGTGAAGTTCGAACGCGGGATCAACCGGGCGGGGAACTACGTGGGGAGGCCGAACCGGCTGGGCCAGTGGCAGCCAAGCGGGTACGAGGTCATCTGGCCCTCGGAGTACGCCACCGCGCGGCCCATCATCCCGAAACCCGCCTGGAAGTGACGGGGATGGACCTGCGGCTGTTCCTCGAGATCGGGGCCGGGGGGGTGCTCCTGGGGGGGCTGTATGCCCTGATCGCCGCGGGCCTGAACCTGCAGTACGGTCTCATGCGGGTGCTCAACGTGGCCCACGGCGAGTTCGTGATGCTGGGCGCGTACGTGACGTACACCCTGTACACCTCCCTGGGCCTGAGTCCCCTCCTGGGATTGGTCCTGCAGCTCCCGCTGTTCTTCCTCCTGGGCTGGGGCATCTACGGCGTGGTGTATCGAGGGGTGCTGGAGCAGGGAGGAGGCCCCGCGCAGCTGGAGGCCAACTCCCTGCTCCTGTCCTTCGGGCTCCTTTTCATCCTGGAGAACCTGGCCCTGGTGGTGTGGGGTCCGTCCCTCCGGGGGTATCAGTACCTGCACCGTCCCGTCTCCGTCTTCGGGACCCTCTTCCCTGTGAACCGCCTGGTGGCCCTGGGGGTGGCGTTGCTGCTGACCGTTTTGCTCCTCGGATTCCTGCACCGGACCGCTCTGGGGACGGCCCTGCGGGCCCTGATGCAGGATCCGGAAGGGGCGGAGGCGGTGGGATTGCCCCTCGTGCGCCTCCATGGCTTCAGCTTCGGCCTGGGCTGTGCCCTCGCAGGTCTCACGGGGGCGCTCGTGAGCATGCTGTTCACCCTGACGCCGAGCATCGGGATGCCGTACACCATCACGGCCCTGGTGGTGATCATCCTGGGGGGCTTGGGGAGCGTGGCCGGAAGCCTGCTCGGGGGCCTCCTCCTGGGCGTACTGGAAGCCCTGGGCGCCTATGTGGTGGGCGCGGACCTGCGCACGGCCCTCACCTACGCCCTCCTGGTGGCAGTACTCCTGTTCCGGCCGTACGGGTTGTTCCAGGCGAAGACCCGCTCCCCGGGGCAGGCTGCGGGAGGGTAGCTTTGACAGCGCGCGGATCGGTCCGTCCGGCCTGGCTGGTGGCGCTCGGCGGCCTGGGAGCCTTGGTGTCCCTTCCCCTGTGGGCCTCCTCCTACGTGGTGGGGCTCCTCCAGGCGCTCTTCGCCTACGTGGCCCTCGCGAGTGCCTGGGCGCTGTTCAGCGGCCTCAGCGGGTACTTCTCCCTGGGGAGCGCGGCCTTCTTCGGGGTGGGGACGTACGCCACCTTCCTGCTGGCGGCCGCGGTGGGCTGGATCCCCTCCATCTTCCTGGGAGCGGCCGTGGGAGGACTGGTGGCCCTGGCGGTGGGAGGGGTTTCCCTCCGGCTCCGGGGACCGTACTTCGCCATCCTGACCTTCGGCCTCAGCGAGCTCGTGCGCTATCTGGCCTTGGGCTACGAGATGCGGTTTTCGAAGACCGTGGGGCGGGTGCTCATCCTCCCCGTGGACGTGGGAGGGGTGTACCTCGCGGTGTTGGCCGTGGCCGTGGTGGCGGTGGGGCTCAGCAGGTGGCTGTACGGCAACCGGTACGGTCGTCTGCTGGCGGCCATCGGGGCGGATGAGGAGCGCCTGGAATCCCTGGGCTTCCGCACCACGGGTCTGAAGGTGCTCATGTTCGCGGTGAGCGGAGCCCTCTCCGCGGCGGTGGGGGGCGCCCTGGCGCCCCGGTGGACCTACATCGATCCCCACATCGCCTTCAGCCCGCTCATCTCCTTCCAGACGGTCCTCATGGCCCTGCTGGGAGGGGTGACGCGGTGGTGGGGACCGCCGCTGGGAGCCCTGGCCCTGGGTCTGGTCAGCGAGTTCCTGTCCATCCGGTTCCGCTACCTGTACCTCATCCTGCTGGGTCTGTTGCTGATCGCCCTGGTCCGGTTCTGGCCTCGGGGGCTCGTGGAGGTGGAAGAGCAGGTCCGGCGCTGGAGGAGCCGGAGGCTCCTACTGGGAAAGGAGAGGCGGACCGAACTCCAACCCGGGTGGGGCGCGGAGTCGGATCCGTAGCAGGCACGGGAACCTCGCTCAGAAGCCTTTCGCCCGCAGGAGCCGTTCGTACAGGGCTTCGAGCCGGTCCACCATGGCCTCCACCCCGTAAACTTCCGCGTCCTGCCTGGCGGCTCTGCCAAACTCCCGCATCCGCTCCGGGTGCAGGAACAGGTCCGTGACGGCCCGGGCCAGGGCCTCGGGGTCTCCGGGAGGGACCAGCACGCCGTTGCGGTCCGGCCGCACCACGTCCACAAGCCCGCTCACCGCGCTCGCGACCACGGGCTTCCCCGCCGCCATGGCCTCCACCGCGGCCTTCCCCATCCCCTCGTTGAGGGAGGGCTGGACCGCCACCTCGAAGAGCGGCACGATCTCCGCCACGTCCCGCCGCAGCCCCAAAAACCGGACGGCGCCGTCCACCCCGAGCTCCCGGGCCCGCCGCTCCAGCTGCGGCCGCAGCTCCCCGTCGCCCACGAACACCACCACCGCCTCGGGCACGCGCTCCCGGATGCGGGGGACGGCCTCCAGGAGCACCTGCACCCCCTTTACGGGCACGAGGCGCGCCACGCACCCGATGATCCGGGCCCGGTCCGGAAGCCCCAACTCCTGTCGCTTTGCTCCCGGGTTGACCGCGGGGGGGCAGAACCGGGAGAGATCTACCCCACTGTGGATCACCTCCAACTGCTCCGGACGACCCACTCCGAGCCGCAAGTGGTCTGCCCGCTCCGCCTCCGTGAGGCAGACGATGGCGTCCGTCCACCGAGCCAGGGCCGCCTCCACCCTCCGCAGGGCCTTCGACCCCAGGGGTCCCAGGTACCCGTGGAAGGCGTGGCCGTGGGGCGTGTGGACCACCACAGGCGCACCCGCCCACCGGGCCGCGATCCGGCCCAGGATCCCCGCTTTCGTGGTGTGGGTGTGCACGAGGTGGTATCGGCCCTGTCGCATCAGCCGGTAGAGCTTCCCTAGGGCCACGGGGTCCTTGAGGGGGTGGGGTGACCGCGTGAGTTCCGGGATCCGCACGAACACCACGTCCTCGGGGACTTCGGACTCCAGACTTCCCTCCGGTCCGAGGCTCGGACCGCTCGCGAGGGTGAGCTCGTAACGGTTGCGGTCGAGGGAGCGGACGGTGAGGAGGGTGTTCTCCTGGGCCCCGCCCACCACGAGGCGCGTGATCACGTGCAGCACCCGGATCCTCCGGCTCACGGCGCCGCCTCCAGCGCCTCGCTCCACACCCGGCGCACCGCCTCCGCCCACGCGGCCTCCATCCGCTCCGCCCGGGCCCTTCCCGCCTCCCCCATCCGACGGCGGAGCTCGGGATCCCGGAGGAGCCTTCCGAGGGCCCGGACGAGCTCACCGGGGTCTTCGGGGTCCACGAGCCATCCCGTGACCCCGTCCTCTACCGCCTCCGCCACCCCGCCGCTCTTCCCGCCGATCACGGGCTTCCCACAGGCCCCCGCCTCTAAGAACACCGTCCCGAACCCCTCGATCCCGTCCCTCGCTTTAAGCGTCCGGCTCGGCATCACGAACACCTCGCAGGCGGCATATAACCCGGGCAGGTCCTCCTCCGGGACGTACCCCGCGAAGATGACCCGGCCTCCGACCCCCAGTTCCTCCGCGAGCCGGCGCAGCCGGTCTTCCTCGGGCCCCGTGCCCGCGATCACGTACCGGACGGGCCCCAACTCCTCCCCCAGGGCCGCGAGGGCCCGGATGACGAGATCGTGCCCCTTGCGTGGCACGAGCCTTCCTACGGTGAGCACCACCCGGCAATCCCGCAGTCCGTATCGCTCCCGCACGCTCCGGGGATCCAGGTCGGGCCGGAACCGGCGGGTGTCGGCAACGGGCGGGAGGACCTCCGTCCTTCTGGGTCGCATTCCCAGGGCCCCGTAGTGATCCAGGGTGAAGCGACTGTTGGCCACCACGAGGATCGCCCCCTCCACCACCCCCCGTGCCAGTCTCCGCACCGCCCGGCTTCGCATGTACGGCGCCATCTCCCCGCCGTGCAGGTAGAGGACGTAGGGGATGCGGTGCCACCGCCGGAGGAGGAGGCCCACGATCCCGAGGTACAGGTGCCCGATGTGGAGCACCCGGATGTCGTCGGAGCGCACGAGCTGGCGGGCGGCGAGGAGCATGCGGCCGATCTGCACCATCCGGGCCGCGGGATGCGGGGAGGTCGGCACCCGGACCCGCACGATGGGGTAGTGCTCGTGGAGGTCGAAGAGGACGTCGTCCGGGAGATGGGGGGCCAGGACCATCACCCGGTCGGGCGGCACGGCCCGGCAGATGTGGGCATACAGCCGCGCCTCCCCGCCCACCATGGGCGGGAAGTCATTGGTGAGGAAAAGGCCCCGCATGGTCCCGCGCGAAGTACGCGACCTTCCCGGAGGGCAGCCGGTCGATCCTCGCCCGGTCCACCTCCACCTGCCATCCGGGCCCCAGGAGGTCTTTGAGCAGATCCCGCGCCCGGAGGAGGTCTAGGCCCGAGCCTCCCGATGCCTCCACGGTCAACCGAGCCGACGTCCGCTGCCGGATCCGAACCCGGCCGCCGAGATGGGGCGGCAGGAGCTCGAAGAGCCGGTCGAGGACCTCGTGGGCGAACCGGACTTCCCCGTCGGCTATGAGCAGGTCCTGCACGCGGCCCAAGGCCCGTACGGCCGGAAGGGCCCGGCCGCAGGGGCAGGCGGTGTCCTCGATGTGCCCCACGTCTCCGATCTCGTACCGCAGGAGGGGAAATCCGCGGTTGTGGAGGGAGGTGACGAGGATGCGGCCGCCCTGGGGAAGCGCCGGATCCCCGAGCGTCTCGAGGTACACGCTCTCCGCGGTGAGGTGCAGGGTGCCCCGAGGGCACTCGAAGGCCAGGCAGCCCACCTCCCCGCTTCCGTACTCCCGCACCGCGGGACATCCGAACGCCTCCTCGATCTCCCGGCGCTGGAAGGTGTAGAGGGGTTCTCCGGTGAGCACGGCCACCTTGAGGTCAGCCGGCGGCTTCTCCCCGCCCTCCAGGATGCGCCGGGCGAGGGCATGGGCCGCGGAGGGGAAGGCATAGAGGTAGGCGGGTCCGTAGGCGCGGATGCGGCGCAGGAGGTGGGGGATCCGTGCCTCGAAGTGGCGGTCCACGGGAAGGCGCAGCCAGTTCATCACCCAGTCCTTGGTGCGGGTGAGAAGGCCCAGGAGACCGCGGGGGCCAGGGCCCAGCAGGACCACGCCCCGCTCCGTGAAATCCGTTCCCCACCACCGCAGGCCCCGCCAGGTGCCCGCCAGATACCACGCGTAGGCGGACCGATCCACGGGAATCCTGAGCCCTCTTCCCCCAGTCCCACCGGATCCCCGGGTGAAGCCCGTGCGGCCCGTGCGGATCCGGGAGGCGTATCGCTCGACCTCCGCACGGGTGAGGGGCGGGGTCCGGGCGTAGTCCTCGAAGCTGAAGGACGCGGAGAGAGGGAGGAGCCGCTCCCGGTAGAAGGAGCTCGCTTCCCGAGCGTAGGCGACCAACGCCCCGAGCCGCTCCCGTTGCTTTTCCCGCACCAGCCACCCCGGATACCACTGCTCCACCCACACCGCAAACCGCGCCCGATCCAGCTCCCGCCCGAAGGAGCGCTGCCCTGCCCGGCGGAGGGTGTCGGCCAGGAAGAGGAGGTGGATCATAAAGAGTCTTCCCGCAGCCACAGCGTCCCCCACACGTAGCCCGCGGCGTAGGTGAGGAGGGTGCCCAGGTAGATCCAGCGGAGGGTCAGTAAGGAGGCGGCCAGGTTCAGGGCGTACCGGAGGGCCCGGCGCACGAGGGAGGTCCGCTCCGCCACGGGCTGGCTGTGGGAAGTGGCCTGGTCGATGACGAACTCCGGGTAGAACTTGCGCACGTAGGCGGCCCCCAGGCCGTTGCGGAAGTACTGCCGGAGGATGCCCCACAGGGTCGGCGGCAACAGGTGGTGGATCCACGCGTTCGGGATCACCACCACCCGGTAGCCCGCCCTGCGCACCTCGCGCCGGAGGTACGGATCGAGCCCCCTCGGGATCTGCTCGTGTTCCCCGCCCACCCGGTAGAAGAGGTCCCGGCGGATGGCAAGACACGGGTGCTCGGCCATGTCGCTGTCCGTCACGTGGTCCACGAGGGGGGAATAGCGGCGGGGCAGCTCCCGCATGGCCCGCCGCACCACCCAGGGCGCGTCCGGGGGTGGGAGGTTGGACACCCCCGCGATGCCGATCCGGGGATCCTCCTCGAAGGCCTGCAGGAGGCGAGCTAAAAGCTCCCGGTGGCCGATCCGGGTGTCGTCGTCCATGGTGACCAGGATCTCGCCCCGGGCGAGGGCGGCACCGGTGTTGATGGCCCGGCCCTGCCGGCGGTCACCCTCCACCAGGATCACCTCGAAGCGCTGCTCGGTCTGCCCCTCGAGCTGCCCGAGGAGTTGGGTCAGGAGCCCGCTGCGGTTCTCGCGGGCCGTGGGGATGATGATGGAAAGGCGCGGGTGCTCGTCTTCCCGGCCGCGGAGCACCCGCACCCGTGGAGGAGGACCTTCCCGGAGATAGCGCACGAAGGACTTCCGGCGCTCGAAGGCCTGCTCGGCGAGCTCAGGGGGAGCCTGGAGCTCCGTCATGTGGGCCGGTAGACCACCCGGGTGATGGCGGGTTCCGCGGGCCTCCAGGTCCAGCTCCCGTGCATCCGGTAGTTCCACCCCACCGCCACCCCGATCCCCAGGAGGTTGCTCAGCAGGTACGGGAGCCCCGCCCCGGTGAGCAGGAGGTAGAGGGCGTACTGGATCGCCGATCCGACCCCCGTCACCGCCCAGTACTGGAGGTAGCGGCGGAGCTTCGTGCGGAGGTTCCGGGAACGCCGGTCCCGCCAGGTGAAGGCATCGTTCCAAAGGAAGTTCCAGGTGATGGCCGTGGCGATGGCAAGGGCGCCCGCGGGCCGGTAGGGCATCCCGGACCGCACGAGTCCCCACAGGGCCCCGGTGTTCACCCCGATCCCGCTTGCGCCCACCAGGAGAAACCGCATAAACCGCAGGTCCTCGGGGTTTGCGGGGAGCAGCCGCAGGAGGTGGCGGAGGTAGTCGAGGTTCTGACGCAGGGTGAGCTTACTCTGGCCCGCGGCCCGGGCCTCGAAGGCGTACGGTACTTCTGCCACCTTCCGGAAGTTCCCCCGTGCCAGGATCTCCAGCAGGATCTTGAAGCCCACGGGCTCCAGACGCACACCCTCCACCACGGACCGGCGGAAGGCGAAGAACCCCGACATGGGGTCGGAGACGAGCCGCGCCCGGCGCAGCAGGAGCTTCGCAAGCCCCGTGGCCACACGGCTTGCAAGCCGCCGGAGGCCGGAAAGGCCCCGGTAGGAGCCGCCGGGAAGATAGCGGCTGGCCACCACCACCTCCGCCCCCGTCTCCTCCAGGGCCCTGAGGAGGTCCGGGATCCGTTCGGGCGGGTGCTGGAGGTCTGCGTCCAACACGCACAGCACCTCTCCCCGGGCCGCCCCGATCCCCTCCACCACCGCGCGGGCAAGCCCGCGCCGGCCCGGGCGGTGCAGCAGCCGGATCCGGGGATCCGACTGGGCGAGGGTCCTGATCACCGCGTCCGTGCCGTCCGTGCTGTCGTCCACGAACAGCAGCTCGTACGGAAGCGCTCCCAAGGCCTGGCGCACCCGGTCCACGAGGGGCCGTATCGCCTCCCGCTCGTTGTACGTAGGCACGATGAGCGAAAGCAAGCCTTCCTTCATCTCCCTCCCACGGCCTGCAGGGTCTTCCCGTACCACGTCTCATAGTACGCCCGGTAGGCCCCGGATCTCACCGCTTCCCACCAGGCACGGTTCTCCCGGTACCACGCCACGGTACGCTCCAGGCCCTCCTCCAGGTCTACCCGGGGTCTCCAGTTGAGGTAGGCCCGGGCGCGGTGGGTGTCCAGGGCGTAGCGACGGTCGTGGGCGGGGCGGTCCCGGACGTGCTGCAGGAGGGAGGCGGGCTTGTCCAGCAGCCGAAGGATGGTGCGGGCCACCTGGAGGTTGGTGACCGTGCGGCCGGAGGCGAGGTTCAGCACGGGCCGGGGATCCGGATGCAGGAGGACCTGCAGCAGCCCCTCGCAGTGATCCTCCACATAGAGCCAGTCCCGCTCCTGCCGCCCGTCCCCGTAGATGGGGACGGGCTGGTCCAGCAGGGCGTTCGTGATCACGAGGGGGATGAACTTCTCCGGAAACTGGTAGGGGCCGTAGTTGTTGGTGCACCGGGTGATCACCACGGGAAGCCCGTACGTCTTCCGGTATGCGAGGCAGAGGAGATCCGCGGCCGCCTTGCTGGCCGCATAGGGGCTGGTGGGGTTCAGGGGGCTATCTTCGGAGAAGCCCACGCCGGGCGGAGCCGGCCCGTACACCTCGTCCGTGCTCACCTGGACGAACCGCCGGATCCCATGCCGGAGGGCTGCCTCCAGCAGGGTTTGGGTCCCCACCACGTTCGCGCGCACGAAGGGCCGGCCGTCGAGGATGCTGCGGTCCACGTGGGTCTGGGCGGCAAGGTGCACCACCGCGTCCAACCCCTCCCGGAAGAGCCCGTTTACGAGCCGCGCGTCCGCCACGTCCCCCCGCACGAACCGGTACCGGGGATCCCGGGCCACATCCTCCAGGTTCGCGAGATTCCCCGCGTAGGTGAGCTTGTCCAGGTTGGTCACCTCGACGTCGGGGAGGGCCCGCAGCAACATCCGGATGAAGTGACTCCCGATGAATCCGGCCCCGCCCGTCACCAGCACCCGCATGCTCCCACCCCCTCTACAGCACCACCTCGGAGTCGTCGCTCACAAACACCCGGAGCCCCCTGGGCCCGTTGGGGGATCGGCGGATCACCACGTGGCGGCCGAGCACGCTGTCCAACAGCCGCTCGATCCCCTCGAGCCGACAGCCCTCCAGGACCACGGAGTGCTCGATGCTGACCTCCCGGAGGATACTGCCCGCCCCGATGGCCGTGTAGGGGCCGATGTAGGAGTCGGTGATGCGGCAGCCCCCGCCGATCACCACCGGGCCCCGCACCACGCTGCGCTCGATCACCGTCCCCTCCTCCACCTCCACCCGCCCGGTGAGCACGGACGCCTCGTCCACCTTCCCGAGGATCCGCGTCTGCGCGTAGGCATCCAGCACCGCCCGGTTGGCCTCCAGGAGGTCGTCCTTCTTCCCCGTATCGAGCCACCACCCCTCCAGGATCACAGTTTCCACCCGACCTCCGGCGTCGAGCAGGGCCTGGATGGCGTCCGTGATCTCCAGCTCCCCTCTCGCAGAGGGGCGGATGCGGGCGATGGCCTCGTGGATCGGGGGACGGAAGAGGTACACCCCGACCAGGGCCAGGTTGCTGGGCGGATCCCGGGGCTTCTCCACGAGGCGCTGCACGCTCCCGTCTCCGTTGAGCACCGCCACCCCGAACCGCCGGGGATCCGGGACCTCCTTGAGGAGGATGAGGGCGTCCGCGGAGCTCCGGGAGAACCGGTCCACGAGGTGGGCCACCCCACCCTGGATGAGGTTGTCGCCCAGGAACATGAGGAAAGGGGCATCCTCCAGAAACGGCCGGGCGGTCCTGACCGCGTGGGCGAGTCCTCCGGGGAACTCCTGCAGGAGGTAGGTGATCCGGATCCCCCACCGTTCGCCTGAGCCCACCGCGGCCCGGACCGCCTCCCCGGTCTCCGGGGAGATGATGACGCCCACCTCCTCGACCCCTGCCTCTGCTACCTGCTCCAGGACGAAGTGCAGGATGGGCTTGTTGGCCACGGGCAGCAGCTGCTTGGCGCTCGTATACGTGAGGGGACGTAGCCGCGTGCCGCGGCCGCCGGAGAGCACAAGCCCCTTCATCCCGTCCATCCGGATCCCCGACTCCCCATCATGGGCCGCCCCCCGCTTAGGTGTCCTGCTCCAAACGAACGAATTCGTCCGATCGTTTCACCGATCTCCTCCTCCGGGCGAGCCGGAGGATGGCTTTGGGGATCAGGCTCAAGGCCAGGACGGCCGCGTACGCGGGGTTTTGGGGCCGCAGCCGAAAGGCCAGAGCCGCGCACCCCCGGGCCTCCTCCACCTCTCCCGCCACCAGCATCTCCCGGGCCAGGAACCAGAACCGGCGGTGCAGGGCAGCGGCCCGGTCTCTAGCGGCCCTCCGCACGTGCGCAGGGAGCTCCGGATCCCGGCTCAGGCGGTGGAGGGACCGGAGGAGGTGCTCCGTGGACTCCCGCCGGCGGGTGTTGGAGAGGGAGCGCGGGTTCCGCCGGTAGACCACGAGGGGCTCGGGGTTGCGGCGGAACGGGGCGCCGGAGCGGGCGAGCTTCAGCAGGAGGCTCACGTCCGGCCCCCACCGCAGGCCTTCCGGGAAGAGATCCGCCCGGAGCAGCGCCTCCCTGGGGACCAGAACCCCGTCCATGGGGATGGGGAACCCACGCACGATGGAAAGTACGGGGTCCGACTCGTCGAAGGGCCCAGCCCCGTCCTGCGTCCGCCGGCCTTCTACCCATGCATCGCAGAACACGAGGCACCCGCCGCCCGAGGCTTCGTAGACCCGGAGCTGGGAGGCAAGGTACCCGGGAAGCCAGAGATCGTCCGCATCGAGGAAGGCCACGAGCTCCCCGCGGGCACTCCGCACCCCGGTGTTCCGGGCCGCGGCCTCCCCGCGGTTGGGCTGGCGGACCAGGCACACCCGGTCCCCGTAGGAGGCCGCGATCTCCGCGGTTCGGTCGGTGGACCCGTCGTCCACCACGACCACCTCGTCCGGGAGCCGGGACTGGGCGAAGACAGAGTCCAAGGCCTCCCGCAGGGAGGCTTCGGCGTTGTAGGCGGGGATGACGAGGGAGACGGTGGGCATCGCCAACCTCCCTACCAGAATGCCCGCGTCGGAATGGTTCCCGCGTACCCCTCCACCCGAACCCCGGTCTCGAAAGAGACCGAGGATATGGGGTGCATCGCGGATCGGAGGTGCGTTCGGACCCGGCCGCGAGGGTCCACGGACTCGGGCTGCCGCGACACAAGCCAGACCCGCCGGCTTCCCCGGACAAGCTCGTGCACCCGTTCCAGGTCCTGCCGGCCGTAGTACCGCACGAAGCGCACGGGCTTCGCGTGGGAACTGAAGTAGAACTCAAACGGCCGCGCCCAGTGCCCGCTCACGACCACGATCCCATCCCCCGGCTGGACCCGCTCGGCCACGTACGCCGCCACGGACCGCCATGGGCCCCAGAGGGGCCTCGGGCCCAGGTACACGCGGGGGAGGGAGAAGAGGTTCAGCGCCACGAGGGCGCCGAGCAAGGTCCAGCCCACAGGCCGGGGCCTGAGGTGGACGGCGGCCACGCCGAGGAGCACGAGGTACCCGATGGAGGCCAGGAGCAAGGTGCGCGGGATCAGGACGTATGTGCCCACGGAGATGGCCTGAAACCGTAGCCCCGCTATCGCCGCGATCCCGAGCGCCCCCAGGCTCGTGCCGACCAGCGCGGCCGCGGACTCCGGCCGCCGCCGGAGGATCCACGATCCGTAGAGGGTCGCGCCTCCAGACCCCAGCAGGATCACGGCCTTGAGCACCGGCCGGCCGGGAGGGAGGAAGTCGCTCGCGAAGGCCACCAGCGCATAGGCCACCTGCTGTAGGGGTAACAGCGCGCTCCCCGGCACCTCCGGCGGACCCGTGCGTCCGAGATGCTGCAGGAGCACGAAGGCCCAGGGCGAGAACCCCGCAAGGGCCGCCCCCACGGAGGTGATCCAAGCTCGGAGCGGCAAGACCCTGCGGGCAGCCCACACCCAAGCCAGGGCCAAGGCCTCCCCTGCCAGGAGCAGGAAAGCGCCGTAGTGGGTATACAGGGCAAGGACGAGGAAGCCCGTGTGAAGGGCCCAGTCGGCCGCCCTCCCGTCGCGCAGCCCCCGGACGAAGCACAGCAGGGCGCAGCTCCCGAGCAGCAGCAGGAGGGCGTACATGCGGAGGTCCTGGGCGTGGAAGACGTGGAGGGGGGAGAGCGCGAAGAGCAGGGCTGCCACCAGTGCGGTGCGCTCGTCCACGAGCTCCCGCCCCAGGGCGTAGACCACGGGCACCGCCGCGGAGCCGAAGACCACGTTGGGGAACCGGAGCCAGAACTCGTCGTTCCCCGCCACCGACCGCCAGAAGTGCAGGAAGACGTAGTACAGAGGGGGGTGGAAGTCGTCCCGGGCGACGAACGCCACGAGGTCCGGAAGCGGTCGGGCCGCCACCAGGGCGCTGTAGGCTTCATCCAGGCCGATGTCCCAGGTCCCCAGCCGCACCAGCCGCAGCCCCGCGGCGAGGGCCACAAGCCCGACGACCCAGGGAACCCGCCTCATCGCACACCCTCCGGCCTTGCGACCCACCGCCCGGCCTGCTCCACGGCCCGGGCGATCCTCCCGTACACCGCCCGGTAACCGGCGCCGTCCGCGCCGTACGGGTCCCGGATCTCCGGGTCACCCTCCAGCAGGAGCCCGAGGAGGAACACCTTCTCCCTGTGCTCGGGGTGCTCGCGCCGGACGCGCTCCAGGTCCGAGGCGTCGAAGGTCAGCACCACCTGCGCTTGCTCCAGCAGGGCGGGCTCCAGCCGCACGGCGCGGTGAAACCGGAGGTCCACTCCGAACGCCGAGGCTGCTTTAAGCGCCTCCGGCGGGGACGTGGCTCCCGGCCGGGCCCGGGTGCCCGCGGCCTGGACCCGCACGGAGCGCGGGAAGATCCGGGCCGCGTACGCCTGCGCAAAGGGGCTGCGGCAGATGTTGCCCCGGCAGACGAAGAGGACGTTGTGGGATGTGGCGAGCCGCCGGCGCAGGCGCGCGCGCTCCATCCCGCGCACGAGCCCAACCCGCAGAGCAAGCCTCCGAACGCGCCACGAGACACGTGCCACGGCCGAGCGGAGGATCTTCCCCACCTCCGCCAGTCCCGGTGCCGGGTCGTCCCGGGTGAGGGTGTCGTTGTGTTCCCGCAGGAGCAGGAGGTTCCGGACCTCGCCGGCCACCTGCCGGGGTGCGGGCGCGAACGGTGGCAGGGAATGCAGGGAGCGGACGTACTCCCGCAGCCACACGAGGTCCAGGGTGAGGTTGCGGCCGTACACGCCCACGCGGTAGGTCTGCGGGAAACCGCGCTCTCCGTGCACGAGCAAGCGGTACAGGTAGTAGGGAAAGTCCGCGCCGCAGGCCACCGCCAGGGGCAGGGATCCCCAGAACCGCCCGTTGATCTCCAGGAACACCCACGCCCCCGTGCGAGGGTTGCGGCGGAACTCCACCATGGCCACCCCGGTGTAGCGGAGCGCGCCCACGAGCCTGCGGGCGGCGTCCAGCAGGTCCGGGTCCAGCCGGACGCTGCGCCGGTAGGAGCTCCCTCCGCCCCGGAGCGGCTCGTGCACCCGCTCGTGCTGGAACGCCACGAGGACCTCCCCCCGGTCCGCCAGCACCTCCACGCCCACCCCGATTCCGGAGAAGAACTCCTGCACGAGCACCGGGTCCGCGTAGCCGGTGCGGTGCAGGAACTCCCGGAGCGCCGGTGGGTCCGGGAAGACCCGCACGCCGCGGCGGTTGGTGAGGTCGGGGTAGGCGAAGGTGGTGGGAGGTTTCAGGACGAGCGGGGGACGGAGGTCCAGGCCCGCAAGGTCCTCCGGGTGCTCCACCACGCGGCTGCGGGGCACGGGGATGCTCAGCGTCCTGGCCAGCTCGTGGCTGCGGATCTTGTCGAAGGCCACCGCGCACGCCTCCTCCTCCGGGAGGGCCAGCCGTGCCAGGCTTTCGAACTCGGACCGGAATGCCCGGATCGGGAGGAGGGTGGGGTCCTCGCACGGGATCAGGAGGTCGAACCGTTCGCGCCCGAGCAGGTTCCGGAGCGCTTCCTTCCAGCCCAGGTCGTCGGGGGAGAAGGGCGGGAGGTCGTGGACGGCCCGGAGGTAACGGGACCGGCGGGCAGGGGAGTCCGGGTCGCACCAGCCCGCGTGTACCTCCACCCCCCTGCGCCCCAGGGACCGGACCACCGCGAGGAACGCCCGGGTGTCCCCGCCGAGCACCAGCACCTTCCCGCTCATCGGCCTTTGCTCCGTAAGGGATTCCGGGCCTGTACCCGGTACATCTCGTAGAACTCGCTCAGGGTGGCGGGCCGGCAGGTGCGGGACGCGCGCTCGAACAGCACCTCCAGGTCCCGGTACAGGTGCTCGATGTGCTCCCGGGTGGGAAACAGGGGGCTACCGCCCGGCATGAGTTCGGACGAGTGCACCATGAACTCCAGGTGCACGCATCCCTCGTGGGCGGCCCGCCGGACGATGCGCAGCATGTGGGGGAGGTTGCGGCGGTCGGGCCGCAACCAGTGCACGGACGGCCAGAACCGGTGGAGGAGGCGACGGGCGAGGGGGACGGAGTTCAACCGTTCCCGCCACGGCCGGAGCGCGGAGGGGCCCGAGGGCACCACGGTCACGGGCACCTCCATCAAGGTAGAGTTCCCCGGGCGGGAGACGTCCTCGAGGTCCACGTAGTACGGGTCCTCGGGGAAGCGGCGGTAGTCCGGCCCGCCGGTCCCTTGCGGAGCCCCGAGGTGCCGCCGCCAGGAGAGGTGCGGGGTCACGGAGCAGTCCACGAGGTAGCCGTGCCGTACCAGGAGCCGCGCGTACGTCTCGTTGAAGCCCCACCGGCCCGCCCGGTGGCTGCGCATCTTCACCCCGAAGGTGTCTTCCAGGACCTGGGTGAGCACCCGGATCTTCTGTTCCATGACGGGCTCGGGGTACTCAAAGAGGTAGGGCTGGTGGTGGAGGTCGTCGGGCGTGAGCGAGACGAGGGGCGGGTTGTTCCAGGCGTGCGGGTGCGCTCCGATCTCCGCGGTGTTGCGCCGCAGCACGTCCCGCCCGAACTCCCGGAACGCCGGGGAAATCGCCATCTCGTACGTGACCAGGTAGGTGGGCCGCAGGCCGTACCGCTCGCAGAGCTCCTGGAACCGGGGAAGATACTCCGCGTTCCGGGTGGTGATCTCCCGGGGCCGGGCCCAGAGGTTGTCGCCTTCCGTGTCCACGGTGATGAGGAAGACGGGAATCATGCCGCGAGCCTCCGGGACGTCCGGCAGAGGTCCTGCCACAGTTCCAGGAACCGGTCCGCGATGCGGGAGACGGCGTACGCCGAGGCCTTCTGAACGTTGCGCTCCGCGAAGGACCCGCGCAGCCGTGGGTCGGAGAGGAGCGCGGTGATGCGGTCGGCGAGGGCCGCCTCGTCCTGCGGTGACACGAGGAAGCCGTTCTGCCCGTCCTCCACGAGGTACGGGATCCCCATCACGCGGCTCGCGACCACCGGGAGCCCGCAGCTCATGGCCTCCAGGAGCACGATCCCGAAGGACTCCACGAGGCTGGGGAGCACGAAGACGTCCGCGGCCCTCATGCACCGGATCACCTCCTCGTGGGGCCGGGCGCCGAGGAAGGCGATCCGGGGGCCGACGCCGGTCCGCTGTGCGAGCGCCCTGAGGTTCCGGGACTCCTCGCCGTCTCCCACCACCAGGAGGAGGGCATCCGGGAAGCGGGCGAGGACCCGAGGGAAGGCTCCGAGGAGGTGGTGCACGCCCTTGATGCGGAGGAGCCGCCCTACGTAGAGGACCACCGGCACTCGGTCCGGAAGGCCCAGGGACCGCCGGGCCTCCTCCCGGCCGAGCCGGTGGGCGTCCCGCATACGCAAGCCGTGCGGGATGACCTGCACGGGCCGGTCCACGAGCTCCCCGGCGCGGCGACGCAGGTCCTCCGTGACCGCCACCACCGCGGTGCTGTGCCGCAGGGCCCACCGGACGTACGTCCGCCGGGCCCACGGGCTCGACTCATAGAGGTCCAGGCCCTGGATGTAGGTGACGGAGGGAATTCCCAGGAGCTTCCCCGCAAGCGTCACGAGGGCCCCGCAGGAGAGCGACTGCCCCTGGATCACGTCCGGTGCCCGGGCCTGCGCGATGCGCAGCAGCATCGCGGCCCTCTGGGCCATCCGGGTGACGGGAACAGGGAGAGGCCGCAGCCGCACCACTTCCACTCCGCCGGAAACCTCGCGGGCCGGTGCGTGACCCCGTGTGTTCACCACCACGGTGACCCGCCCACCCCGGGAGGCCAGCTCCTCCGCCAGGAACGCGGTGGCCATGGCGGTCCCCGCGGTCTTCTCCGGAGGGTACTCGTTCGTGAGGAGGAGGACCTTCATGGGCTAGCTCCGCGGCAACGCCGGCGGGTCCCGGAAGAGGCCGAAAAGAATGGCCAGGGACCGCGCAAGCCACGTCCCGATTCGAATGTCGCCCGGTACAGGACGTAAAAGATCCTGGAGGGCGTAGTAGACGAGCCGAAAGCCCAGCCCCACCAGGGCCACGGCGACGTACAGGGGAAGCCAGCACCGCCCCACGTGCTTCGTGAAAAGGTAGCGCCGGCTCTGCAAGGAGATGAGGGAGGCGCGCTTGGTGCGCCGGGCGTTCACCCCGTAGGCGGCCACCACCCGGACCTGGGGGGCGTAGAGCACCTTCCAGCCGTGCCGGCGGAACCGCCAGCACCAGTCGAAGTCCTCCCCGTAGAAGAAGATGTTGCCGTCCAGGAGCCCCACCTGCTCGATGGCGGTGCGCCGGACCAGCATGACCCCTCCGCCGATGAAGGGAACCTCCACGAGGTGCTCGTTCTCGTGCGGTGCAGCCCCACGCCGTCTCAGTGTGCGTTTGACCCATCGGGCCAGCTGCTGGAGGGACCATTCCGCCACCAGGAAGTGCCAGAAGCCGAGGGTGGAGGGTCCCGGGACGTGGTGGGTGTAGAGGGGCTCCCCGCGGTCGTCCACCTTCATGGGCGCCACCACCGCGGCCTGCGGGTTTTCCCGGGCGATGCGGATCAGTTCGTGGATCTGCTCGGGATGGATCACCACGTCGTCGTCCGCCACCAACACGAACTCGCCCCGGGCCAGACGGATGCCCTCGTTCTTGCCCCGCGCGATCCCCAGGTTGTGGCCCGTCTCCACGAGGTGCACCTCCGGGAACTCCGCGCGCACCATCTCGGCACTCCCGTCCGTGCTGCCGTTGTCCACCACGATGACCTCCAGCCGGAGGGAAGAAGGACCGCGGAGGGCTGCCAGACCTTTGCGGAGCCGGTCCCGCTTGTTCCAGTTGAGGAACACCACGGAGCAGTCCGGGACCGCGGGTCGTGTCCGCGGACTTCCGGAGGGGTGCCGGGTCCGGATCACGCGAGGATCCCCTCCTTCCGCAGGGCGAAGGAAAGGAGTCGCCGGTACAGCTCCCGGCGCTCCCGGAGGGCGGAGCCGGGACGGAGGCGGTGCAGGAGTTCCAGGATCACGGCCCTTGGGAGCGCGTTCAACAGCAGGAGGAGCCGGAACAGCAGGACGCCCATCTTGCCGTAGTGCTTGTGGACGTACTTCTCCTGGACCGGCGGCCCGCCCACGAACCGTGGGTCGAGAGGGCCTGTGCGGCTGCCCCGGCCGTGGTGGACCACCTCCGCCCGGGAGAGGGAGAGGAACCGCAGGCCCGCGCGGGCGGCCCGGTGACACCAGTCCGTGTCGGCGCCGTAGAAGAAGTCCTCGTCCAGCAGCCCCACCCGCTCGAAGGCCCGCCGCGGCACCATCACGGCCGCGGAGCACACCCACTCCACCTCCCGGTCGGTCCGGTGGTCCCACCGCCGGTAGTCGTCCACGAGTCCCAGCCGGCCCAGTCCCAGGGCGTTGATGAGCAGCGCCTTGAGGGGAAAGCGCCAGCAGGATTGCTGCACGGACCCGTCCGGGTTTAGCAGCTTGGGGGCCACGGCGCCGAGGTCCGCCCGGGCGTCCAGCTTCGCGCACATCTCCCGCAGAGCGCCGGGACGGAGCACCGTGTCCGAGTTGAGCAGCAGGACGTTCCGGCCGCGGCTCCGCCGGATGCCGAGGTTGTTGCCCGCCGAGTAGCCCAGGTTCTGCTGAGTTCGGAGGAGCAGGACGTCCGGGAAGTGCTGGGCCACCCACTCGGGGCTCCCGTCCGTGGAGGCGTTGTCCACCACGATGACTTCCACCTTGAGCCCACTCCGCCGCGCGTCCTCGAGCACGGAGGTCAAGCAACCGTGTAGCAGCTCCCGGGTGTTGTGGTTCACGACGACCACGGAGACGTCCACGCTAGACACGGCACACGCTCCGGCATTCCTCGTAGATCCGCAGGAGCTCCTCCACGTGCTCCCGGATGGAAAGCGGCGGCCTCGTGTTCGCGGAAAAGCGCGCCACGAGGTCCGGGCTCTCCGCCACGAGCAGGATCAGCCGGCGCAGGGCCGCCGCATCGCCGGACGGAAACAACAGGCCGTTGTGCCCGTGCTCCACCCACTCGGGAAGAGCGCCGAGGGCGGAGGCGATGACCGGGACCCCGGCCGCCTGCGGTTCCAGGGCCGTGAGCCCCACGGTCTCCTGAAACAGGGTGGGGACCACGGCCACGTCGATTCCCTCCAGGATCCGGGGAAGGTCTTCCCGGCGGTAGGGCCCGTAGAACTCGAGCGGCCGGCCTCCCGCAAGCCGCCGTAGCTCCTCGCAGGTCCGGGCGCTTGCGGGGCCGAAGAACAGGAACCGGGCCCGGTCGGCCGGGATCTCCCGGGCCACCTGCGCGAGGAGGTGGGCGCCCTTGAAGGGAGAGAGGCGGCCGAGATACCCGAACCGGACGGGCGAGGACGCATGCCGCACCCGCCACCGGACGCGGCCGACGACCCCGAGACCGAGGGGCAGAACCTGCATCCGGCCCTCCGGGACCCCGTGCCGCCCGTAGACGTCCCGCACGAACCCGGAGACCGCGAGCAGCCGGTCCGCGCCCAAAAGATCCTCCACAAGCCGACGGGTCCGCTCCCCGTGGGTCCGCACATCCTGCAGGAGGGGAAGGCGCGTCGGACGGCCTGAACCCTCCCGCGGGCCGTGGGCGCTTGCCCGCAGGTACAGGTTCGCCGCGCGCTCCACGGCCGTGCGCAGGGGGCCTGAGGGAAGCACCGCGAGCAGCCTGCGGTACAGCCTCCGCCGGCGGCTCTCCGTCCGGGCGCAGAACCGGGCGCAGTTCACCCCCTCGTCCGGCCCTCCGCAGGGCGTCCCGTCGGTCCGTACGAGGGAGATGCGGGTACACAGGGCCCAGAAGTCGTGGAGGGTGACCACCACGGGGAGGCCGGTCCGTTTTGCCGACCGGAGCAGGGAGCCCGTAAAGCCCATCAGGGAGTGGACGTGGACCACGTCCGGCCGGACCTCCTCGAAGAAGGTCGTGAGCAGGCGGTCGAGCGCAGAGCACCCGCGATCCTGGAGGGGCCGGTCCACGGAGAGGGCGGGCGGGGCCGGGGAGTTCACGAGGGATACAAGCCGGATTCCCTGCTCGATCCGGCGCCGTAGCCTCGAGCCCGGGACCCAGCTCCGCTCCGCGCCGTACAGGTGGACCACCTCAATCCCCCGGCCCCGGAGCTCTGCGAGGAGGTCCCGGCAGTACGCGGCCACCCCGCTACGGCCGCGGAAGGGATGGTCGTAGGTCACGAGGAGCACCCTCATGGCGAGACGAAGAACACCTCGTACGGGGTGAGAAACCCCCGCAGGAACCCCTCCCCCCATGCCCCCAGGGCCTCGAACTGCGCGACCTGGGACCGGTAGGCCCAAAGCGCCTGCCGCTTGACCTCCAGGAACTCCGCCACGCGGACCCGAACCGCCCGGCGGGCGTCTGCGAGGTGCCGCAGGGCCGCCCACCGGGCCCGTCCCCGGAGCCTCCGCCAGATCCACGGCCCGTACCAGATGGGATACTCGTACAGGCGCGTCCCGGACCGCCGGCAGGCCCGGCCGATGAGGTAGGCGGCCACGTGATCGGGGTGGTACTCCCGTCCGTACGGGGCGAAGAGGTCCTCGATCCCCAGCTCTTCCACGAGCGTCCGAATCCGGGCCCGTGCGGTCCCCAGGTGGTCTGAGAGTCCGCCGTCCGGAAACCGCAGGAAGAAGAGGTGGTCTTCGGGGACGCCCAGGGCTGAGGCCGCCTCCCGGGCCTCCCGTTCCCGCAGGGCCGCGGCCTCCTTCGGGTCGGAGAGCCCGTTGCGGCCGTCCGTCAGGTAGGCGATCCACACGGGGGTTTCGAGGTGCACCTTGGAGGCGATGAGCCCTCCGCAGCCCAGGACCTCGTCGTCGGGGTGCGGGCTTAAGACCAGGGTCCGCCGCCCGGTCAGGTCCGCGGTGCAGTCCCGGGCAAGGCTTTCGAGGAGCCGGCGCATCATGGGGTCCCCCCGTTGCGGAGCCGTCCGATCACGTAGCCCGCAGCCTTCCACGTCGCCAGCTCGTGCCGGAACGCACGGCTTCCCTCTCCCGTGGCGTACAGGAGGGCGGACTTCGCGGCGTCCTTGGCCGCCTGCAGGACCACCCCTCGCCTGGCCGAGAAAGCCGCCTCCGTGCGGCCCTGCCAGTACGCCCGGCGCCGGAAGAAACTCCTGGTGAGCCGCTCCGGTGTAATCAGGTGTGCCACGGAGGCCTCGCCGCAGTAGTACACGGCCCCTCCGGCCCGCTGGATGCGCCAGCACAGCTCGATGTCCTCCCCGCTCAGCAGCTGCTTTCCGAACCGCCCGAGCTGGCCGCGGAACCCGCCTACCTGATCCAAGGCCTCCCGCCGGACGGCGAGGTTCGCGCTGATGAGGCCCCTCGGGAATTCGATGCGTACGAGCTCCTCCCCGAGATCCTGCTCGCTGAGGTAACTGGTCACGAGCCCGTCGAGGGGCACCAGCCATCCCGGGAGTCGGTCCGGGAGCCTCAAGGTCACCTTCCCCCCGATGGCCCAGGCGTCGGGGACCCGCGCGTAGGCACTGGCCAGAGCCCCCAGCCAGGTGGGTTCCGCGGTCACGTCGTCGTCCAGGAATGCGAGGATCTCGCCCCGGGCCGCGGCGATGCCGGCGTTCCGGGCCGCGCTGGAGCCCTGGACCGGCTCGAACACGTACCGCACCTCTACCGCGGCCGCCCGGGCGATCCTTTCCACCACCTCCCGGGTGTGGTCGGTGGAGTTGTTGTCCACCACGATCACCTCGTCGGGGGCGCTTGTCCGCTGGGCCAGGACGCTCCGCAGGGTGAGGCCGAGGAGCTCGGCCCGGTTGTACGTGGGGATCACCACGGAGAACCTCACGGGCCTCCCCCCGAGAGCCCGCGCAGCACCAGGCCCCGAAGCCACCGCCGCCTGCGGGAGGGACGGATCTCCTCGGGGGAGCGAAACCCCAGGCCCAGGGGCACCATGGGCACAAGCCCGCCCCGGCGGACGATGCCGTAGATCTCCTCCACCACCGCGATCCGCTCCCGCAGGACCGCCGCGTAGGCGGGGCTCAGGAGGAGCCGGGCGAACCCGGTTCCGAACAGCAGCCGGTGGGCGCGGCCGAGGGGGCCGCCCGACAGGGCGTAGGTGGAGAACTGGCCCAGGTAGAAGGTGGGATACACCTCCACCCGGGGATCCACCCCCACGTGCCGCCACCACCGGCCCGCAGGACGCCTGGAGGCGTCCCCGGCCTGTAGCGGGAATTCAAAGACGTAGTACCGGCCGTCCGCCCACGGCACGCACTCCCGCACGGGCTCGGGAGCCACGACCCCGCTTTGTGCCAGGTGCTCCGCCAGCGCCCGGTCTGCCTCCCGGAGCCCCCGCACCACCGTCGCCGCCGCCTCCCTCGCGCCCTGAAAATCTGCCGCTCCCTCGCACACCCGGTCCCGCAGCCTTTGCACCGCTTCCTCGCCCTCCTCATGCACGGGCCGTCCGAGCAGCCCGGAGGCCAGGCGCAGGGAGCGGACGCAGGAGGTGAGGAGCAGGATGAGGCCACGCAGCCCCACGTTCTCCCCTTCCCAGGATCGCAGCACGGACCGGACACAGAAGCTGAAGTCCACGTACTCCGCAAGCGCAAGCCACGGCCCGACTTCGGGCGGAGGCGGAGGGACCTCGAGGGGATCTCCCCAAAGCTGTCCCAGGCCGTCGAGGGTGTGCACCCACCGTACTCGATCCACCACGCCCTCCGGCACCACCACGGGCGGGTGAGCGAAGAGGTACTGGGCGAGCGCCCCTCCCCGGGTGGCCGCGAGGATGCCCTGCAGGGTCCACGCGTCCGCACCGTCCGAGACCACCACCAGGACATCCAGGTCCGAAATCCCGGGATGACGGAGGCTGCCGAACCGGAACACCGCCCGCACGTGGGGAAGCCGGGACACGTACCCCACGAACCGGTCCAACACCCGGCCGTACTCCGCGAGGGTGAGGGGCTGGACGTCCCGGTACATCCGGCCTATCCCTCCGGGCTCTCCAGGAGTTGGAGGACTCTGCAGGCGAACCGTCGCGCCTCCGCGTAGAAGTCCGTGCGCCAGAGAAACCGGACCAGCTCGGACGAAGGGGGCGGTGCGTACCGGGCGGCGAGTCGCCGGTACAGGGCCGGGTTCCGCAGGCGACGGAGGCTCACCGCACGCAGGAGCGCCTCCCGAGGTCCCGGCCGATAGGGCCACCGCTCCCGCAGCTCCGTGGCGACCTCCACCGCGCGCCACGTTCCGTCGAAGCGGGACCGCGCCCGCTCGAACGCGAACTTCTTGTAGCAGGGTTCTCCCGCCGCCCCGAGGTACAGGGCCGGCAGCAGCATCACCCGGGCCAGGAGGTCCTTGAGCGCCCACACGTTGCGGGGCGGGCGGTCGCGCCGCACGAGGCCCTCGGCCATCCGCTCGGCCTGCCGCCGGTAGGCCCGCGCATCGCCCCGGACCCGGATCCGTAACACCTGAGGACCGACCACCGCGGTGGCGTACGGCAGAGCTTCAGGCGGGAGGTGCGCGGGCGGGTAGCGTCGGAGGTCGAGCTCCGTAAGCACGAAGTGCCCGTGGTGCTGCAGGGCGTCGTGCTCGTACAAGAACCGCGCGGCCTCCACGCACCCCCGTGCGCAGGCCATGAGCCGCTCCGCGTCCAGGACCGTCTCCCGCCGCACCACGAGAAGATCGTCCAGGTCCGAGTACGGGGTGTAGTCCAGGGTGGAGAGGCTCCCGTGGAGGTAGAACCCGAGGAGGTGCGGTGCGAGCGCTTCCCGCACGTACTCCCCCAGGTGCACCACCGCCCCGAGCCCCTGCTCCCGGTATGTCCCGGGGTCGAATCCCCGCAGCACCCGCACCTCCCGATCCGCGCCATCCTCCAGGTGCCGGTCGAGCTCTCCGTAGAGGGCCGAGAGGAGCCGTGCCGCCCCCTCGAAGGACAAAAACCGACAAGACGCTCCTTCCTCCGCGAGCTCCCGAATCCGGCCGGGGAGATCGCCTGCAAGCTCCCGCAGAGCCACCACCGCGGACTTGAGCACGTCCCAGGGCACGCGGCTCCCGCGCAGGTCGAGGGGCAAGAGCAGTTCCCGGCGGTGACTTCCGGGCACCACGAACTCGCCGTTGAGGTAGGTGTGCAGTGCGCCCAGGAGCGCGTCCTGGAACCGGTCGAGGGCCGCGGTGTCCTTTGCCTCAGGAGCTCCAATCCCTGCCGGAGGTTCGGTCTCGGAGGCTGCCTGCCAGGACCACCGGTGCGGGAGGACGAACCGGCCGGCGAAGAGCGGCCGGTTCGTATCCACCACGAACCGGCGGATGCCCCAACGCCAATCGTACGGGGCGGTGAGGGTCTCGTCCCACAGGCCCACGTTCACTTCGTACAGGCCCGGCCCGAGGCCCAGTTGCGGCACGAGGAGATCCACCCACCCGCGCCCCTCCACGGCGGAGATCCGGAGATCCTCGTTCCGGGTGTCCATGCCCGTGTACACGGTCCAGTCGCTGCTGTTGAAACTCACGGACACCTGGGGCCGCTCCACCCGCTCGCGCGCCAGGTACTCCACCCGCACCACCAGGTCCTCGCCCATCCGGAAGGTGGGCCGCTCCCGGCCGGACCGGTCCAGCAACCGCACCGCGAGGATTCGAAGCCGGTCGTCTCCCTGCCGGGCCGGTACTCGGGGCCGCAGGGCCGCCTCCGGTGCCGAGGCGCCCGTCTCGTCCAGGTACCGGTAGTACTCCGCGATGACCTGCGGGGTAGGTCCCCGGGCCGCGATACGGCCGTCGAGCAGGAGGATGGTCTCCGGGCAGATGCGCTGGACGTTCGCGAGCTGGTGGCTCACGAGGAGGATGGTGACCCCTTGGTCCCGCATCTCCCGGATGCGGCGGAGGCACTTGCTCTGGAACGCGGCGTCCCCCACGGCCAGCACCTCGTCCACCAGGAGCACGTCCACGTCCATGTGGGCCGCCACCGCGAATCCCAGCCGCACCTGCATCCCGGAGGAGTAGTGCTTCACGGGGGTGTCCACGAAGGGCCCGATCTCCGCGAACTCCACGATCTGGTCGAACTTGCGCCGGATCTCCCGGCCCCGGAGGCCCAGGATGGCCCCGGAGACGTAGATGTTCTCCCGACCCGTGAGCTCCGGGTGGATGCCCGCACCCACCTCGATGAGCGCCCCCACCCGGCCCCGGAGGCGGATCGTCCCCTCCGTGGGGTGGGTGATGCGGGCGATGAGCTTGAGGGTGGTGCTCTTGCCGCTGCCGTTCGGCCCGATGATGCCCAGGGCCTGTCCGGGCTTTACCTCGAAGCTCACCTCCCGCAGCGCCCAGAACGCCTCCCGCCGGTGGGCCCAGGACCAGGGCACGAGCAGAGTCAGGAGGTCGTCCCGGAGCGACCGGTACCGGGCCGATCCCTTCCGGTAGCTCTTGGAGACGCGGTCGAGGACGACGGCGTAGCTCAAAAGCGACCTCCTAGATCACGTCCGCGAAGTTCCGCTCCACGTAGCAGAAGTACCGGTAGCCCACGAAGAGCACGAGGAGGGCGGTGGCGGAAGCGGCTCCCACCAACAGGGCGTCCGGAGCCGAGGCCCGCAGCACCGCGGCCCGCCACCCCTCCACCACCGCCGCCATGGGGTTGAGGAGCGCGTACCAGAGGCGGTAGCCCGCCGGGACCATGCTCATGGACCACACCACCGGGGTGGCGTAGAGCCACACCTGCAGCGCGATGGGAAGCACGTACCGGACGTCCCGGTAGTACGCGTTGAAGGCGCCCAACAGCAGCGAGACCCCGATCATGAAAGCCACCTGGAGCAGGAGCAGGGGAGCGACGTACACCAGGTGCCAGCCTACGGAGACCTTGTAGTAGGCCAGCAGTAGTCCGAAGACCCCCGCGGAGACGAGGAAGTCCACCCCGCTCGTGAGCATGCTCGACAGCGGCAGCACCGCCCGGGGGAAGTACACCTTCTTGATGAGGGCGCCCCCGCCGGCCACGCTGGTGATGGCCGATGAGGTGGCCGAGGAGAAGAAGTTCCAGGGCAGCAGCGCCGCATAGGAGAACACGGGATACGGAACGCCCTCACTTGGGAGCCGGGCGAACCGGCCGAACACCACCGTGAAGATGAACATCATGGTGAGGGGCTGGATCGCGGCCCACGCGACACCGAGGAGCGACTGCTTGTACCGCACCCGGACCTCCCGCATCCCCAATGCCCACAGCAGCTCCCGGTGCGCGAAGACCTCCCGTAGACCTACAAGCAACCCCGGAGGCGGATCCTCGGCCCGGATCACCACTTCAGGGAGGGATGTGCGGATCATGCCGTCCTCCTGCGCTCGGTCCGATGGAGGCGGATCGCCTCCTCGTAGGCCTCCAGGGTGCGGGCCGCCGCCCGCGGCGGGGTGTACTCCTGCAAGACCCTCTCCCGTCCCATCCGTCCCATCTCCCGGCGGCGGTCGGGATCCAGGAGGAGCGCGCCGATGGCCTCCGCGAGCTGTTCGGGGTCGCCGGGAGGGACGAGGAACCCCGCTTTTCCGTCCGCCACGATCTCGGGAATCCCCCCCACGGCACTGGCCACCACCGGGACCCCGCAGCTCAAGGCCTCCAGCACCGTGTTGGGGAAGTTGTCCCAGAAAGCGGGCAGCACCACCACGTGGCACCGTTGGTAGAGGCCGGCCAGCTCGTGCCGGGGAAGGGGCTCCAGGAACCGGATGGATCCCTCGGCTCCGTTGTTCCGGAGGATGGATCGCACGCGCTCCCGGGTGGACCCCTGGCCCGGGACCACGTGGTCGGATCCCACGCATAGGAACCGTGCCTCCGGGATCTGCCGCAGCACGCGCGGGATGGCCTCCGCGAGCACCAGGGCCCCCTTGAGGGGCGCCAGCTTCCCGACGTACAGGACGGTGGGCTCTCCCGCGGGCGGGGAAGGGGCAGGGGAGAAGAGCTCGTGGTCGACGGCGTTGGGGACCACCCGGATGCGGCGGGGCGGGATCCCGAACCGGGCCGCCACGGCGCGCGCCAAAGCCCGGCTCGCGCAGGTGTTCAGGGTGGCCCGCCGGGCCGCGGTCCGCTCCATCCAGTGCACGACCCACCCGCCGGGACCGAGCCTTTTCCCCGCGGCCTCGTTGACCAGGAACAGGGGCGTGTGCAGCCGCACCACGTGCGCGAGGTCCACCCCGTTCCGCAGGAGCACCAGCCCCTCCGCCCCGTGCTCCGGGCTCTGTACCACGTCCAACCCCTCCTCCCGGAAGATCTCCCGCACCCGCTCGGCCGCGGCCCGCGAATAGGCGTAGGCGTCGAGGAAGCTCTGGGGGCCCGTGAGGGGCCGGGCCGCCCGCTGGAGGAGGTCCTGCGGAGGGAGGATCCGGTGCACCACCACGCCCTCCTCCAGCCTCACGGAAGGTACGGCGGTGGCCCGGGCCACCACGTGCACCCGGTGCCCCGCCTGCGCGAGCGCCCGGGCCAGGGTGTACGTGTACGTCCCGATCCCGCCGCCCCGGACTTCGGGCGGGTACTCCTGGCAGAAAAGGCAGATGCGCATCACGGGGACCTTCATCGTGTGCGGACCCTGGACGGACTCGGTGCGGGAGGAGATGCGACGGCTTCCCGGAGCATGGCCAGGGCGCGATTACGCATCTCATCCCGCTTCGCCACGAGCGGCCTCCAGTCCACCTCCTGAGCCAGCAGGCGCCGCACCTGACGCCGAAGCCGCTTCGCCATGCCCATCCAGACGTAGGGGATCACCCACCCGTGCAAGCCGTAAGTGCGCACGAACCCGTGGGTCCGCTGATCGAAGTCCACCAGCACGAACGGGATGCCGAGAGAGAAGGCCACCACCGCGGTGTGGAGACGGGCCGTCACCACCGCGTCCATCGCCCGGAGAATCCCAAGATACGCGTCCGGAGTCGGGGGAGCCTCGATCGGAAATGCACCGCACGGTGCGCGTAGGTGGCGTGCGAGGCTCGCGTCCCGGGAATCGTTGCAAAGTACCACCCCCTCCAGACCCAAAGCGGCCAGGTGGGACGGGAGGGCCATCATGGCGCGCCACAGGTTCGGGCCGCGCATGTCCCAGAACCGGATTCGGCCCCACCGCTGCCAATAGAGCCGACGAGGCGGCAGGACCACCGCGATCCGTCGTACCGGTTTCGGGGCCCGGGCTGGGGAGGAGAACAGGAACGTGGCGGGATCTCCAAGAAGCCGCGCGTTCCCCACGCCCAAGCCCTGCAGCCAGTGCAGGGTCACCACGTCCCGCGCCCCGGAGAAGCACGCATGTCGGTTCAGCAGCCGGATCTCCTCCGCCACCCGTCGGGTGGGGGGAGTCGGTTTCCGGGCGCCGGGGTCGGACCCGGTGCCGATCCCGACCAGCAGCAGCGGCACCCGCAGCCGGGGGAGGGCATGGGGATCGAGGTGGACGCCCCACCGGTCCTGCCCGGGATAAGGTTCGTAGAGATTCGAACCCCCCACCACCACGAGGTCCGCCTCCCGGTTGGCCCGCTCCACCGCGTGAAGGGTGATCCCGAACTCCCCCGCGCCATCTCCCCGGCCGTTGACGGGGAACGAGGCGAACGTGGCCGCCGGCGCGATCTCCCGGAAGAGGCGCTGGACGCCGAGCGCGACGAAGTGATCGCCCACGTTTTGGGATTGGGGGTAGAAGTGGTGGATTCTCATGGTCTCTGATCCGGGGAGAGGAGCTGCAGGACCGCCCCCTGCAGGGTTCGGAGGGTCCTGCGGGCCAGGGCCTTTGAAGCGAACACGAATTTCGATATGGAAGACCGCCGCAGGGCCTCGCGTTCTGCTTTCCGGCGCCGCTCCGAGATCCTCTGGATCTCGGAGAAGTCCGCCCTCCGCAGCCAGGCAAAGAAGTCGGCAGGCTCGGGGTAGGGCGGAGACTCGGGCACCTGCCGCTGCAGGTTCTGCCAGTGGGGGAGATGACCCACGGTGATCTTGTACCTCCCTTGGAGAAGACGGTCCCGGGCCCGGCGGAGGGCGTTGAGGTGGTAGGGGAATCCGTAAGCCCGGGGATCCATTCCCGCGAGGAGGAGGGCAACGATGGTCCGCACGCACTTCTCGCACCGCCCGCAGTTGAGGAAAGGCCCGGGGTCCTCCGCGAGGCAGACCCGCAGGGCGGGCTTTCCCGGTTTCGGGTCGAAATAGGGTTTAAGGACCTTCTGGATCTTCTCGTACCGGGAGAGGTCGTTCGAGTCGTGTACGACGTTGACTTCAGCCCACCGGACCCGGGAGTCCAGCTCCGGATGGGAACCGTGGGGGCGAGGGACGCTTTGATGATGGGTGGCCGCGATGAGGAGGCGCCCCCACCGGCGGACCGCGGACAGCGGAGCCAGGAGACCCAAAAGCGCAAGACCGTGCTGGATCCCGGCCCACCACGAGCGGCCCAGGAGGGCCTGGGAGAATTCCGCGTCGAGCGCTCCCGCGTTCAGGACCTCCCGGAAGTTGGACCGGACGGTATGGAGCACCAGGCCCTCTGCCGTGGCGAATCTCCGGTTCGCCTCCACGGCCCGGCTCCACAGCCGTTCGTTTCGTATGGGGATATCCGCTCCGTGGATCATCACGAGCTCGGGAGTCTCGGCCCGGTGGCGGACCAGGGAGGCGGTGGAGTCCACGCCGCCGCTGAACAGGAGACCCAATCCGTTCCCCGCGATCCGGTTCACCTCCACCGCCTCGGCCAGTACCCGGGTGGTGCAGGGGAGGCTGGGGTAGAACTCCGCGATCTTGGCCCGCAGCTCGTCCAGGGCCCGGAGGAACGTGGCGTCCACGCAGGCCAGGTGGAGGTCGGAGCCCGTGGCCCAGCACACGGGAGCCACGTCCGCGATGGCGGGGACGACCAAAATCGAGGGCGGAACGTCGTCGACGGGATGCTCGTAGGCGGCTTGGAAGACGGGAGTCCGGAGGTAGCGCGCCAACTCCTGCGAGGCTTCGATCCGGACGCGAACGGTTCCCGGATCTAAGAGTTCAGGCCTGCGGACGACGATCCATCGGCTCATGCCCGCACCTCTGAGCGTTGCGGGACGCTCCGGACTGCTCCGTAAGCGGCCAGGTAGCGACGGGCCACTTCCCGCCAGTCATGGGCCCGGGCGGATCGGCGCGCCGCCTGCCCAAGCCGCGCCCGGAGTTCGGGGTCCCGGAGGAGCACCAGGATCCTCCGGGCCAGGTCCTGTGGGTCGCGCGGCCTGCACACAATCCCGTTTCCCCCGTCATGCACCGCGTCCCGGTTGCCCGGCGCATCCGTAGCGACCACCGCGCACCCAGCAGCGAGCGCCTCCAGCACCACGAGGGAGCACCCTTCCATCAAGGCGGGTGAGACGAAGACGTCGCAGTCCCGGTAAGCGTCCACCACGGCGTCCGTAGGAAACGCGGGCGGCCCTTGCCCGTCCACTCCCGGCCCCACCTCCTCCACCAGGTGCACGTGCCCGCCGAGTCCCAGCCGCTCCACCTCCTCCCGGAGCCCCCGAACCCCCCGGCCGACGATGGCGCAGTGGACCGCCCGCTCCTCCCGGGCCACCAGGCCCATCGCCTCGATCAGGATGTCGAACCCCTTCTTCGGGTGGTGGCGGCCCACGGCGAGCACCAGCGGTGCATCCGGGGGAATCCCGAGGCGGGCCCGGAACCGGCCCCGGGGGCGCTCTCCGGCAAGCCTGCGCACGTCCACGCCGTTGGGAACGTCGAAGACCGGGACCGGCCGGCTGAGCACCTCGAGGATGGCCTCCCGCACCGAGGGGCTGATGGCCACAAGCCCGTCTGCCCCGTTCGAGGCGGCCCGGATCCTGGCATCGAGCCGGGGGTCCAGCCGCAACCCGTACCCGACCTCGGGTGCGGTCTGGACGTCCGTCCCGTGGAAGGTGAGGAGGACGGGCGCCCCGAGGAGCCGGCGGTACCGGACGAGGACAGGACCTAAGGGGAGGGCGAAGTGCAGGTTGTAGACGTCGAAGCGGCCCCGCATCCGCGCAACCGTCGCCAGGATGAGGGCCTCGCCCAACCGCTCCGTCCGGCCTCGGTTCAACAGGGTGAGGGTGCCGGGAAGGAAGGTCTCCAGGCGGTAGGGAACGAGATTCCGCAGCGGGGCGCTGTAGCGAGGGGCCAACACCGTAACCTGGTCTCCCAGCTCGGTAAAGGCCAGGGCCAGCTGGTGCACCACGATCTCGGCCCCGCCCACCTGAGGAAGGAAGCTGGAGGTCACCAGGCAGATCCTCACGTCGCCTCCTCCGTAGACGTTTCCGCGGGCGCGAACCACATCAGCTGGGTTCCCACGGCTACGCCCTTTCCGAACGCCCGAGTGGGATGCCGGGCCGCGAAGTACCGCACCGTCTCCCGCAACCCCTCCACGAAGCCGACGTGTGGCCCGTAGCCGAGGACGCGGCGGGCCCGGGAGGTGTCCGCCAGGGTGACCCGCACGTCGCCGGGCCGAGGCGCGGTGTGGTGCACCTCGAGGCGACGTCCGAGGATCTGCTCGAGAGCCTCCACCACTTGCAGGACGGAGTACGTCTCCCCCGCCCCCACGTTGAGGACCTCGCCCGCCGCCTCCGGGACCGCGGCCGCGAGCAGGGTGGCCCGGACCGCGTTGGTCACGTAGGTGAAGTCCCTCGACTGCAGTCCGTCCCCGTGGATCTCCACAGGCCTTCCCTGCAGGGCCGCGAGGATGAACTTCGGGATCACGGCCGCGTACTCCGAAGCCGGGTCCTGCCGCGGCCCGAAGACGTTGAAGTAGCGCAGGCTCACCGTCTCGAGCCCGTAGAGCTCGTAGAAGACCCGGCAGTAGTGCTCGCCCGCGAGCTTGCTCACCGCGTAGGGAGAAACGGGGGCGGGCGTCATGCCCTCCACCTTCGGCACCTCCAGGGAGGCCCCGTACACGGAGGAGCTGGAGGCGAAGACCACCCGCCTCACCCCTGCCTCCCGGGCCGCGAGCAGGACCTTGAGGGTGCCGCTCACGTTGACGTCGTCCGTGGAGAGGGGATCCACCACGGACCTGGGCACGGCCCGCAGGGCCGCCTCGTGGATCACCACCTCCACGCCTGCGCAGGCCCGCCGTAGGACCTCGGGGTCGCGGATGTCGCCCAGGACGAACTCACACCCCTCGGCCAAGGTCACGGCCTGGCCCGGGGGCGGAGGCCGGAGCGAACCCCTCGCGAGCCCGAGGGCCTCTTCCAGGTTCCGGAGACTGCCGGTCGAGAGGTCGTCCAGCACCCGCACCGGCTTTCCTTCCCGGTACAGGGCCTCCACCACGTGAGACCCGATGAACCCCGCTCCGCCCGTGACTAGGTAAGCCATTCCGCCTCCTCCGGTCCGCCCCCGTAACGGCCGCGCCAAGGGGCCCCCGGCTCGAACACCTGGAACCCGGCGGCGACCAGGCGCCGTGCGAGCCCCATCCCCCGGCCGTCCACCACGAGGGGCGAGCGCACACGCCTCCGGATCTCGTGCCAGTCCAGCTCGACGTACTCGGGCCATTCCGTGAGCAGGAGCACCGCGTCTGCTCCGCTTGCGGCCTCGTAGGGATTCGGGAAACAAGCCAGGGCCGGCAGCCTGCGCCGGGCAGCTTCTGAGGCCACCGGATCGTGGGCCTGGACGGAGGCCCCGCGGGCCAGGAGGCGCTCCGCGATGGCCAGGGCCGGTGATTCCCGCACGTCGTCCGTCCCGGCTTTAAAGGCGAGCCCCAGGACCGCCACGGTCTTTCCCACGAGCCCCCCGAGCAGGACCTCCACCCGGTCCACGAACCGCCGCCGCTGGGATTCGTTCACCCGCAGGACCGCCTCCAGCAGAACCGGCTCCACCAAGTACTCCCGGCCAAGCTCCACGAGGGCCCGCACGTCCTTGGGTAAACACGATCCCCCAAACCCGATCCCGGCTCTGAGGTACTGAGGACCGATGCGGGGATCCAGCCCCAGCCCCTCCGCCACCGTGCGCAGATCCGCCCCCACGTGCTCGCACAGGTTCGCGATCTCGTTGATGAAGGAGATCTTCGTGGCCAGGAACGCGTTGGCGGCGTACTTGATCATCTCCGCGGTGGGCGGGTCGGTGAGGAGCACGGGGGCCCCGAGGGGTGCGAAGAGCCCTTTCAGGCGCTCCGCCGCGAGGGAACTCCGGGTCCCGATCACCGTGCGGTGGGGTCGGAAGAAGTCTCGCACCGCGCTTCCTTCCCTCAGGAACTCCGGGGTGCAGGCCACGGGGGCGCCGTTTGGACGGAGCCGCCGGGCCACCCGGTCCGTGGTGCCCACGGGCACCGTGCTCTTGATGGCCACGATGCGTTCCCCATCCCGCAGCCGCGCAAGCCCGTCCACCACCTCCTCCAGGGCCGAGAGGTCTGCCTCCCCGTTGCGGCCGGAGGGCGTGCCCACCGCGCAGAACACCACCTCCGCTCCCCCGGCGGCTTCCCCGAGATCTCCCGTGAACGCCAAGCGCCCTTGCTGCATCCCCTCCCGCAGGAGCTCTGCTAGACCGGGCTCGTAGAAAGGGCAGGCGCCGCTCCGGACGACCTCGAGCCGCTCCGGATCCTTCTCCACGCACACCACCCGGTGCCCCAGCCTCGCCAGGCAAGCGGCCAGGGTGAGGCCCACGTACCCTGCTCCCACTACACAGAGCTCCATCCGCCCTCTAACCTCCTGGGATCGAACTCCGGACGACCCAGCACCCTGCGGACGGGCTCGGCCTCCGGGACCGCCTGGTTCACGCACCGGTGCACCACCGCCACGAGCCCCACGAGGAGGAAGAAGAAGGCCCCAGCCCGGGCCGCGGAGATGGAGGGGCTGAAGAGGCTGTAGAGGCCGTAGCCCACAAGACAGTTCTGCAGCCCCGCGACGAGGGGAAGGGCCGGGGAGTTTGAAGCCCGCGCGGCCCGGTACGCGCTCCGGGTGGCCCGCACCAGGGTCACCGCGATCCAGAGAAAGACCAGAAACCCCAGTAGACCCGTGGTCACCAGCTGCAGCGCGTACTCGTTGTCCACGCTCCCCAGCGAGACACTGGCAAGCCCCCACCCGAGCAGGGGGGATTGAAGGAGCGCCCGCGAGGTGTAGTACAGGCCCGGCTGGAACCGCTGCGGGAGGTTGATGCCCGAGCCGTACGCCTCGCTGTACGGGACGTCCGCGAACGCCTCCCGCAGGCTCAGGATCCGGGCCGCCACGTGCTCGGGGAAGAGCACGGGCACCAGGAACCAGCCCACGGGCAACAGCAGCAGGAGGCTGCGCTTGCGGGAAAGTCCCACCAGGAGGAGCATGGCCAGGGTGGAGACCAGGAAGTTGCGGCCCAGGCTGAAGGGGAGCACGTACAGGGAGCCGAGCAGGAGCCCTCCGAACAGGAGGGAGGTCCGGAACCGCTGGGAGGCCACGAGGAACCCGAGGGCGAGTCCGACGTTCAGCATGGCCGCGAGCCCCGGCTCGTGGATCGGTGTTCCTTCCGGCCCCATGGCCATGTGCCCGGTTTCGTGGAACCGCAGGAGGGCGTAGACGTTGAGGGCCGCGAGGGAGGCCATGAAGACGTAGGTCAGCTTGCGGGCATCGTCCAGGGTGTGAAGGAGATCCGTGATCACGAAGAACAGGAGCACCAGCTCCAGCCGCTTCAGGGCGTGGAAGCCGGAGGCGGTCCAGGGGTGGGTGCTCCACAGGTTCGCGGTCCCGAGGGCCGCTCCCCACAGGGTGGCCGCGATGCCCGCGAGCACGTACACCACGAGGGGCGCGTCGAGGGGAGTTCCTCTCCGCTTCTCCCCAACCCGCCGCACCGCCCACCCCATCACCAGGGCCACCAGCATGAGGTCCTCCGGCCGCACGGAGACCGAACCCAGGGGCATCTCCGGTCCCAGGGCCATGGCGGGCGGGATGAGGAACAAAGCCCCCCGGGGATTGAGCACCGCGAGGACCACATACATCCCTGCGAAGGCGGTCCCGAGCAGTTGGGGGCTGAGTTCCAGCATCATTCCGCCTCCGCCCACCGCCATGCGTTCCGGAGGGTGAACCCGGCGAAGAGCACGAGGCTTGGAACCATGGGGAGCGCGTACCGGGAGGCTCCGCTGAACACGAGGGCCATGAGGTTGGTGAAGACCACAAGCCAACCCAACAGCGCCACCGACTTCCGCCGCGCCCATGCGAGGGTCCATCCCGCGGCCGCGGCCACATACAGGAGCCCCTGGAAGACCGCGACCCCGAGCGGTACTTCCAGGCCCTGGTCATCCGTGGCCCTGGAAAACCCGTACAGGCGTGCGAGCTTGCGGCCGAGTAGCCGCAGGTAGTCCCCGGGATGCTCCCGGATCCACCGGAGGGCCTCCTGGAGGTACCGCGCGTTCTCCTCCGAGACGCCGAGGTCCCGCCACCCGTAGTGCCCGTCGTCCGGCGGACGACCTCCGGTCCACGTCCGCCTCGTGGGCCACACAAGCCCCCCGTCCGCATGCGGGTTGTTGCCCGCCCAGAACACCATGGCCCCGTTGCTCTGTACGGGCACGAAGGCCCGCAGCACCACGGCGTTTCGCACCGTCCAGGGAAGGAGCACGAGGGCGCATCCCGCCATCACGAGGCCGAAGACTCGGTACCTAGGGGCACCGCGTCCGCGGACCCGGAGCCATGCCCAGAAGAGGAGGAAGGGCAGAAACCCCAAAAACACCGCCCGGACCAGGGCCCCAAGCCCCACCAGGACTCCGAGGCCAAAGGCCCTTCCCGCGGAGAGACGGTCCGCAAGATGTTGGGCCTGGAGGAGGACGAGCAGCAGAAGGGGCAGAAACAGGTTCTCCGTGAGGTGCAGCCCCGCGAGGTAGGCAGTGGCCGGATGGAGGGCGAGCAGTCCCGCGCTGAGGAGGGCGGTGGCGGGATCGAAGATCCGCCGCCCGATCGTATAAAGCACCACGCACCCGGCCGCGCCCAGCAGGACCTGTGCCGCCCGTACCCAGACCGGCGACCCGAACACCGCGTACAGGGCCGCGAGGAAAAAGACGTACAGGGGCGGGGTGCTGGCCACGGGCTCGCCGTCGAGGGCATAGCCGCGGCCTGAGAGCAGGTTCTGCACGAGGGTCATGTGGATGCGGCTGTCGGAGGAGGGTTCCGCAGAGGCAGGCGCAGGCCATCCGACCGTTAGGCTCACCGCCAAGACCCGGACCAGCACCGCGAGGAGGAAGACCCCCGCAGGGACCGCCAGAGATCCCGGGCGGGAGCCGAGAAAGGACAGGGACCGGGTGCCGGTCACAGCCGCACCACGTGCGGGGCGCGGAAATCCCGTAGGACGTTCCGGGTGTCGATCACCAACCGCGCCCGCTCCGCCACCCTCCGGTAGTCCACCCCCGTGTGGTCCGTGGCGATGATGACGCAGTCCGCCCACGCCAGCACCTCGTCCGTGAGGGGGACGGAGATGAGGTCCTCGCCGGGATTCGGAAGCCGCACCCGGGGGACATGGGGATCGTGGTAGCGAACCACCGCGCCCCGCTTTTCCAGCAGCTCCATGATCTTGAGGGCCGGACTTTCCCGCGCGTCCGAGACGTCCCGCTTGTACGCCACGCCCAAGACCAGGGTCCTGGCTCCCTGGAGCGTTTTCCCTTGCGTCCCGAGGGCAGTGGTGGTCTTGGAGAGCACATAGTAGGGCATGCTGTCGTTGACGGCGGCCGCGAGCTCGATGAAGCGCACGTGGAAGTCGTACTCCCTCGCCTTCGCCGCGAGGTAGTAGGGATCGATGGGGATACAGTGTCCGCCGACCCCCGGGCCCGGCGAGAAGGGCATGAACCCATAGGGCTTGGTGGCAGCGGCCTCGATGATCTCCCAAACATCTAGCCCCATCCGGTCGCACAGCAGCGTGAGCTCATTCACGAGCGCGATGTTCACGTTCCGGAAGACGTTCTCGTACACCTTCACCATCTCCGCCACGGTGGGACTGCTCACGGGCACCACCCGCTCGATCAGCTGGCGATAGAAGGTGCAGGCCACCTCCGTGCAGGCCGCGGTACATCCGCCCACCACCTTAGGGACCTGGCTCAGGCTGTACCGACGGTTTCCGGGGTCAATCCGCTCCGGGCTGTAGGCCAGGAAGAAGTCCAGCCCGATCCGCAGGCCCGATCGCTCCAGGAGCGGCCGCAACACCTCCTCCGTGGTTCCGGGATACGTGGTGCTCTCCAGGACCACCAGGCAACCGGGCCGCAGCACCCGGCGGACCCCCTCCGCGGCCCGGTACACGTAGCTGAGGTCCGGCTCCTTGCTGCGGGTGAGGGGTGTGGGGACGCAGATCAGGAGAACCTCCGCCTCCGCGAGCTCCTCGTACCGGGCGGTGGCGGTGAGCTGGCCGGATCGCACGAGGGACGCGAGCCGGTGGGAGTCCACGTCGTCGATGTAGGAATGCCCCGACCGGACGCTGTCCACCCGGGCCTCGTCCACGTCCACGCCCAGCACGGAGAATCCTGCCTCCGCCACGGCCAGCGCCAGCGGCAGCCCCACATATCCCAGACCCACCACCCCGACCCGGGCGCTCCGGTTTTGGATGCGGGCGAGGATTTCCGTTTGAGGGATCACCACCATCATCTCACCTCACCGCCTACGCCTTGCGCAGAAATCGCCCGTTCTTGGAGACCTGGAAGAACTGGTGGTGGTAGAAGTACGTGTCCACGTGCTCGGGGTTCGCCTTGTTGACCACCACGCCCACCACTTTGGCACCGGACCGGTGGAGCTGTACCCGCACCAGCTCCTCGATGCCCCGCGGCGGCCGGCCGGCTTCCACCACCAGCAGCACCCCGTCGCACAGGGGCCCGAGGGTGTAGGCGTCCGCGAAGGCGCCGGCGGAGGCAATGTCTACCAGCACCACGTCCGCCCGCTCCCGAAGCTGCCGCAGAAGCGGCTCCACCTGTCGGGGGTTCAGGAGCTTACCGGGATCCGGGGCGGTGCTGCCCGCGGGCAACAGCCACAGGTTGGGCGCGAGCTGGATCAGGACCTCCTCCACCTCCGCGGATCCTGAGAGCACCTCTGCCAGTCCCCGATCGTTTTGCGCTCCCCACAGCCGGTGCTGGGCTGGCCGGCGCAGTTGGGCATCCACCACCACGGTGCGATCCCCCATGTCCGCGCAGGCCCGGGCGAGGTTCATCACCACCGTGGAGGTGCCCTCCCGGGGCTTGGTGCTGGTCAGGGCGAGCACCCGGGGCGGTCCTGCTCCATTGGAGCTCAGAAGACTCGCCCGCAGCATGCGGTAGCCCTCGTCGAAGGGTGGGTTGTGCCTGGGGATGGCACCGAGGGCCGGGACCCCGAGGAGCCGCTCCGCCTGGTCCGGGGTCTTGAGGCGGTTGTCCGTGTACTCCGCGAAGAGGACAAGACCCACCCCGCCCACCAACCCCAACAGGGCCCCCGCAAGTCCCCGCATGGGCCGGTTGCCGAGGGGGGAGGTGCGACGGGCCATGCGGGCGAGATCCACCACCGTGAGGGTCCCGATGGTCTGGAACTCCTGCTCCCGCACCCGGATGTCCATGAGCCGCTGCTGGAGGGTGGTGTACTGCTGCTGGAGGATCTGGACGTTACGCTCCAGTCGGGCTTCCTCCAGCTCGTGACGGGAGAGGGTGGGCAACTCCTGCCGGATGGCATGGCTCAGCCGCCGCAGGGCCTCCTTCCGGGCCAGCAACACGAGCCGCCGGGCCTCTAGGCTCATGTGGTTCTGGAGCAGCCGCGCGTACTCCGGATCCGGAGGGGATTCCTGGAGTTGCGGGGCCTGGGCCTGGGGGCCGGGTGAGGCTTGAGGGAGCGGGGCGGCTTGGTCGATGGCGAACCGGTGCTGGAAATCACCCTGCCTGACCTCTACCGCGTCCTCCTCCACCGCGGTCACCCGGAACCCCTCGATCACGTCGCCCACCCGGGCGAAGTAGGTGCGGTCCGCGGACTGCAGGATGGCGAGACGGCTCCCGTCCAGCATCACGGTCCCCGTGGCCCGGAAGGGGACCCTGGGCGCTTGAGGGAGGGAAGGGGGCCGCTTCGCGAGGTGCTGCTGGATCCTCTCCCGCACCATCCCGAGCTCCGTCTCGAGTTCCCGAAGGTCCAGGTCAATCCGGGTGATCTCCCCCTCCACGGCCCCCATGGCGTTGACCCGGGAGGGAACCCGGGTGTACAGCTGGCGGAGGTTGCGGAACCGCCACAGCTCCTCCTCCGCCTGCCGCAGACTGGTGCCCATGTCGGCCGCCAGCTTCTCCACGAACTCCCGCGCGAGGGTCACGCCCCGCCGGTTGATCTCCCGGTGGAAGGCGCTGGCCGCCTCCGCCACCGCGTTCACGAGCCGCACCGCCTCCTGCTCCGTGCCGGCCGTGGCGGTGACCCGGATGAGGTCGCTCCCGGGATCCCGTTGCACCCGGATCCGGCCCACCAGTTGCACGGGCGTGAGCGGAAGGCCGAGGCCCCGGATCACCCGCTCCGCCACCGTGAGGCTGCGCAGGAGGTCCACCGCCAGAGCCCGCTGCTGCTCCGCGCTGCGGTCCCGCCGGGTGCCCGCCACGAAGTCCGAGACCCGCTGGTCCTCGGGCGGCGCCGTGGTGAGGGTGGCGGTGGCCTCGAACTCCGCGGACCTCGGTCGCTCCAGGAGCACCGCGGCCAGGGCCACGCTGAGGGCAAGACCCACGAGCAGCCACCGCCGCCGGCGCAGGATCCGGTAGTACGTCCAGAACTCCATCTCTCCTCTCCTTCTGCGCGGAGCTCAGTCCGGCTCGCGTTCTTCCGCGAGGATGAGCCAGGCTTCCCGGCGTCCCGCGGGCGTCCGGGCCAGGTAGATCCCCTGGACGGTCCAGAGGGAGGCCTGCCACAACACCCGCCAGCCCACGGGGCAGCAGCGGCGGTTGAGGACCTCCGGGTCCGGGAAGAAGAGGGCCCGGCTAGCCTCCATGGGAGTCCCCGTTGCTCGGAGGGGAGCTCTGCCCGTGCTCGGGCCGGAGGTGCCAGCCGTTGCGCAGGGCGTAGGCCACGGCCTGCGTGCGGTTGCGGGCCCCGATCTTCCGGAAGATGGACCGGATGTGGCTTTTCACCGTGGTGGCGCTGAGGTACATCCGGCTTGCGATCTCCCGGTCCGTGGCCCCCTTCACCATCTGAAGGAGGATCTCCAGCTCCCGACTCGTGAGTCCCCCGAGGGTGGATCCGTTCTGCTCTTGCCGCTCCCGCATGAGGAGCCGGAACCGCTCCACCAGCTGCCGGGTGATGCGGGGATGCATGAGAGTCCGGCCACTGGTCACCCCCTCGATGGCCCGGACCAGGTTCTCGATGTGGATGTCCTTCAGCACGTACCCCGTGGCGCCGGCCTCGATGGCGCGGAAAGCCCGCTCCTCGTCTGCCCACTCCGCGAGCACGATCACCTCCACCTCCGGAAGGCGACTCTTGAAGAGGCGGATGGCCTCCACGAGATCCAGCCCCGGCATCTCCTGGTCCAGCAGGACCACGTCCGGCCGGAGAGCCTCCAGCAGCTCGTAGGCTTCCTGGGCGCTCGCCGCCTCTCCCACGAGGTCGATGCGCTCCCGCTGCTCCAGCAGGCTCCGAAGCCCCTGCCGGACCAGGGTCGTGTCGTCCACCACCAGGACCCGCAGCTTCTCCACGGCCCTCTCACCCGATCGTGATCGTTTGGAGGAGGCATTCCGGGGACGCCTCCCGGGCTCCTCCGTTCGATCGGACGGTTCCCGGGCTCTTTCGGGGGAGGGGGATCATTCATTTGAATGAGTTTTTGGGCAATCCAGGAAGGCCGGGGCAGGAAAGGCCCCCTTCCTCGCGTATCTTGTTAAGAAACGAGGCTCACAGGCCGTGGTCTAGACATCTCCTTCTGCCCCCGTTACGGAGAGACGTCGTCCTTTTAAGCCCCGGTTAAGGACTCCGTGGTTCCTTGAGGGAGGGAGCATTGACGGATCGGGAGCTGCTGAAGTACCGGCTGGAGATCTGGCGGTGTCTTCGGACCCTCCCGGACGGGCAAACCGTCCGACACCGGATCGGGGACGTGCTCGCGGCGGCGGTGTCCGCGGACCGGGTGATGGTGGGACGGTGGAGGCAGGTCCGGAGCCCGGTGCGGGAACACCGGATACGGGTAGATTCCCCAGGGGGTCGTCCGGAGGACCTGTGGGTGGAGAGGGACCTGCCCCTCTCCCGGGCGGAGCGGAGGATGCTCCGGACTCTGTGGCGGGATGTGGAGGAGGTGCTGGCGGTGTCCACGCGGGCGGAACAGGCGGTGGAATCGGAGCGCCACCGCCAAGCCGTCTGGCTGCACCAGGGCCCGGCCCAGGCCCTCGTCCGTGCCCTCCTAGCCCTGCGGCTGTACCGCCAGGAGGCCGGGCGCGATCCCACCGCGGCACGGAAGTTGCTCACCCAGGCGGTGGATCTCGTGCAGCAGGCTCTGCGGGCGGTCCGGGAGACGATACGGGTGCTAAAGTGCCGGGAACGGGCGTTTCCTGGAATGGAGCAGGCCATACAGGAGGCGTGGATCCGGCTGCAGGCCTTTACGGAGGCGCGCCTGTCCGTGGATGTGGAGTGCCCGGAGGAGCTGCCGCGGCAGGTGGAGGAAGGCCTTACCGCGGTGGCCTGCGAGGCCGTGGCGAATGCGGCCCGGCACGCAGGGGCAAGCCGGATCGGGGTCCGGTTGCGGCGGGTGCGGGATGCTGTGACCCTCGAAGTCCTCGACGACGGGAAGGGGTTGGGAACCGGGTCCGGCCCCCGGCAGAGCCGGCGTTCCTTCGGGCTTATGCTCATGCAGGAGCAGGTGGCACGCTTGGGAGGTCGGCTCCGGATCCGCAGCGGCCCCGAGGGGACCCGGATCCGGGTGGTGGTGCCCCTGGGCGTGCGGGATCCGCGCGGAGCCCGGAGCTCCGAGGCCGTCCGTGCGAGGAGGGGACATGCCCATTCGCGTCCTGCTCGCTGACGATCAGGTCCTGACCCGGCAGGGGTTACGGGCCCTCCTGAGTCGAGAGCCGGACATCGAGGTGGTGGCGGAGGCAGGGACCGGGCAGGAGGCGGTGCAGCTCGCGCTCCGCCACCGGCCGGACGTGGTGCTCATGGATGTGGTCATGGAGGAGGGGGACGGCATCGAGGCCACCCGGGCCATCAAGCAGAGCTTGCCCAGCACCCAGGTCCTCATCCTCACCGTGTACGCGGATCAGGAGCTCTTCCGCCAGGCGGTCCGGGCGGGGGCGGTGGGCTACGTCCTGAAGGACATCTCACCCCAGAACCTGGTGAACGCCATCCGGGCGGTGTACAGCGGCAAGACCATGGTGAACCCCGGGATCGTGCGCCAACTGATGGAGGACCTCTACCGACGGGCGGAGGAGGGGCCCTGGAACGCCCGGCGGATGCACGGCCTTACGGACCGGGAGGTGGACGTGTTGCTGGGGGTCGCGGGCGGGCTGTCGGACAAAGAGATCGCCGCCCGCCTGTTCTTAGCGGAGTCCACGGTGAAGACTCACCTGCGGTCCATCTACCAGAAGCTCGGCGTGCGCAACCGGGCCCAGGCGGCCGCCTGGGCCGTGGAGAAGGGCTTGGTACAATCCGGCCCGCTCTCCGAGGTTCGGGCCGCCGCGGGTCCTGGCCGGTCCCGGATCCGAAAGGCCCAGTAGGATTCCGCAGACGGGCCCTGGTATACTCTTGGGGGTGGGCGCTTAGCTCAGTGGGAGAGCGCCGCTCTGACGCAGCGGAGGTCGGAGGTTCGAACCCTCCAGCGCCCACCAGCTGGATTCCCCCCTGCACCTTCCGATGGGTTCCCCGCGCCCCCTTGACGGGGCGGGGGAGGTTTCCCCATTTTAGTGATAAAGTTAGGACTCCTTAATTAATGGGGGTGAGCGGATGAGCATCCCTGGATACACATACGGAACGGCGGAGGCCGCGCAGAGCCCTGTCTCTCTGGAAGAGCTCCGGCGACTCGAGCAGGCGGTGGCCTGGACGGAGGACGACGCGCGGTACCTCCGCATGGCGGGGGACGTCCTGGAGGACCAGATCGAGGAGGTTTTGGACCTGTGGTACGGGTTCGTGGGATCTACCCCGCATCTCGTGCACTACTTCTCCGACCCGCAGGGCCGGCCCATCGCCTCCTACCTGGAGGCGGTCCGCCGGCGGTTCGGCCAGTGGATCCTGGACACCTGCCGCCGCCCCCGGGACCGGGACTGGCTCAACTACCAACACGAGATCGCCCTGCGTCACCACCGCACGAAAAAGAACCGAACGGATGGAGTGGCCTCCGTAGACCACATCCCCTTGCGATACGTGATCGCCCTCGTGGCCCCCATCGCCCTGACCATCAAACCCTTCCTCACCAGGAAGGGACACCCGCCGGAGGAGGTGGAGAAGATGCACGCGGCTTGGGTGAAGGCCGTGGTGCTCCAGGCGGCCCTGTGGAGTCACCCCTACGCCCGGGAGGGAGACTGGTAGGGGACGGCGTAATGAAGTCCAGATGGGCTCTACGTCCGGAGACAGGGGAGGCGAGCAGGTCGTCTGGGTGCTCCTCTGTGCCTACAACGAGGCGGAAAACCTCCCGGGGCTCCTGGCGGACCTGGAGGCGGTGGCACGCCGCCTCCCCCTCCGGGTCCTCGTGGTGGACGACGGGAGCGAGGACGGGACGGGGGAGGTCGCCCGAGGACGCCCAGGGCTCTATCCGCTCGAGGTGGTTTCCCATGGCCACAACCGGGGCCTTGGGGCGGCTTTGCGCACGGGACTCACCGCCATCCTGGATCGGTGCCGGGACGGAGACGTGGTCGTTACCATGGACGCGGACGGCTCCCACCGCCCTGCCCAGATCCCGCAACTCGTGGAAGCCCTCCGCCAAGGCGCAGATGTGGTCATCGCGAGCCGCTACCGCCAGGGAAGCCGTGTCCTCGGAGTCCCCTTCCTCCGTCGCCTGCTGAGTCTGGGAGCCCGAGCGGTGCTCTCCCTGCGGTTTCCCTTTCCGGGCGTGCGGGACTACACCTCCGGCTATCGAGCGTATCGGGCCGGGCTCCTCCGCCGGGCGTGGGAGCGCTATCGGGAAGGTTGGATCCGGTCTTCGGGATTCGCGGCCGCCGCGGAGATCCTGCTGACGCTGCGGCCCTTCCGGCCCGTGGTCCGGGAGGTCCCCCTGGACCTCCGCTATGACCTCAAGCGGGGCGTCAGCAAGCTCCCCCCGCTCCGTACCATCCGGCATTACCTCCGGTTCCTGATGGAATTTCGGCCGTAGGGAAATCTCTGGGGCCGCAAAACCGCTGGACGGGTGCGTTTGTTCCCGCGGGAGAACCGTGGAGGTGACGGCGGTGCGGCAGTCGGGACTCACGCTTCTGGAGGTCCTCGTCTCCCTGCAACTGCTGACCCTGGCGCTCCTCGCCATGCTCCCCCTCGTCCGTCTCGGGGCTTCGGCCCTGGCCTCCGGCCCGGACCCGGGCATCCCGGGCCCGGCCCGCCTTCGGACCCTCGCGGCGCGATACCTGGAGGCGGAGCTGGAGTACCTGCGGTCGTGGGGTTACGCCCACTTCCGATCCGCGGACTGCGGCATCCCGGGGCCTGCCCCACTTCCGGAGCGCAGACGGATCCCGGGGTCGTACCTCCCCGGAGAGCCGCCTCTGCCCCGGGAGTTTGCCACAGCGGAGGTCGAGATCGAGCCCGAGTCCGTGCTCGGCCCGGCTCCGGAAGGATGCGGGCCCAGACGCATCACGGTGCGGGTGTATCGGACGGAGGAGGATGCGGCGCGTGGCCGGGCCTTTGCCCGGGCGGCGCTCCTGCGCGCCAGGAGGTGAACCGTGCGCGTGCGGGAATCCGGCCTTACCCTGGTGGAGCTGCTGGTGGCCTCGACCCTCCTGGGGGTGGCCGCGGTCTGCTGCGCTGCGGCTCTCGGAGCCCTCCTCCGCGCCTGGCAAGCGGGTACGGCCCTCGTGGACGAGCAGCAGACGGCCCGGTTCGCCCTGGACTGGGTGGTGCGGCGGCTGCGTATGGCGGACCGGTTTACGGAAGCCGCGGGCGGCTCGGTTGCCTTCGAGGCGGATCTCACCTCCCTCCTAGGGTCGGAGCTCCACAGGTTCTGCCTGGACGAGGACGACGGGATCCTGCGGGAGCAGATCGGCTCGGACGTCTCCAGCACCTGTAACCGGGGAGGACCGCTCAACGCACGGGAGGGGACCCGGGGCGTGCGGATCCTCGGGCTCGTGTTCGCCTACTTCGATGCGGAGAACCGGCCGCTTACCCCCCTTCCACTCGGCACTCCGGAGCTGGGACGCATCACCCGGATCCAGGTGGAGGTGGCCTTCGACCGGAACCGATCGGGCCGCTACGAACCGGGTCGGGATCTGGTGCTGCGGGGGGAGGCCGCGGTCCGAGGAGGGCGGTGATGCGGGTGAGGGCTTTGATGCACGGTGAATCGGGGGTCGCCATGGCCCTCACCTTGATGACCCTGGTGGTCCTCTGGACGATCTCCGCCTCGCTGGTGGCCGTGGTCCGGAACGAGTACCGCGACGCGCTCCTGGCCCTCCAGGCCCAGCAGGCCCTGTGGCTCGCGGAGGCGGGGTTGGAGCGGGCGGTCTTCGAACTGGGGCGGGACCCGGACTGGACGGATGCTGGGGGAGCCACCTCCCTCCGGGATCCCGGGGGCGGCTGGATGCCGCTGTGCCTGGACCCGGAGGCCCGGGGAGGGTGCGAGGCGGTGGCCGAGGGAGTGGAATTCCCCGCGGACGAACCCTTGGGCCGGATCGCGGTCCGATGGCGGCCCGGGGGCTGTGAGGCATGCGTGGAGGTGCGGGCCGTGGGAAGGGTTCGGGAGGCGACCCGGAGCGTGGTCGCCCTCCTCCTGCGGGAGGAAGGGCGGATCCGGGTTTCGCGCTGGCGGGAGGAGCTGTGAGGGCCCGAGGCACGGAGGGCAACACGCTCCTCGAGCTCGCCGCGGTCCTGGGGATCCTGGGCCTGTTCGTGACCCTGACCCTTTCCGGTTTCACCCGAGCGCGGCAGGATCGGCTTGCGGAGGGCGTGGCGTGGGAGGTGGCTCAGACCCTCCGGCACGCCCAGCAGCTGGCGGTGGCCCGCAGCGGGGAGTGGCGGGCCGTGCGGGTGCGCTTCTCGGATCGGGTGGAGATCCGGGGCGTCTGGCCGGATGGGGCGGAGACGGAGGTGGTGGCGGCCACGGACCGGTTCCCGAGAGGGGTGCGGGTCATCCCGCTCGGTCGGCCCCTCATCGAGTTCTCCCGATCCGGTTCTCCCACTCCGGGCTCCAACCAGACCATCGAGGTGGGGGCCGGTGCCGCAGTCCGGTACGTGGTGCTGAGCGGCCAGACGGGTCGGGTGCGGATCACCCGGACCCGTCCCTGAGCGGATCCGGGCGGTATACTTCAAGGGGGAGTCGGATTCGGAAAGCGGGGTGGGATGGAGCATGGTGGCGGCGTCTGAGCTGCGATCCGGCATGGTGATCCGGCTGGAGGGGGAGCTGTTCCGGGTCATCACGGCCTCCTACCACGCGGGCGGGGGACAGATGGGCGGGGTAACGCATGCGAAGCTGCGCAACACCCGCACGGGGACCGTCCGGGAGGTGCGGTTCCGCGCGGACGAGCTCATCGAGGACGTGCAGACCACCCGCCGCAACATGCAGGTGCTCTATCAGGACGGAGAGGCCACGCACTTCATGGACACGGAGACCTTCGAGCAGGTGGACATCCAGAACGCCCGCCTGGGTCCCGCGGCCGCCTACCTGCGGGAGGGGATGACGGTCCCCGTGGAGTTCTCCGATGGGGAGCCCGTGGGCGTGGTGTTCCCGGACGTGGTGGAGGTCCAGGTGGTGGAGACCGCGCCGCCCAGCCGGGCCATCGGCACGGAGAACGTGTGGAAGGAGGCCAAGCTCGAGAACGGCCTTGTGATCCTGGTCCCGCCCTTCATCGCGCCCGGGGAGTGGATCCGGGTGGACGTGGAGACCGCCAGCTACGTGGAGCGGGCGAAGCGCAAGGCCCGCGGCGAACGGTAAGCCCTAGCGGGGCAGAGACCGCGGGCTCGGCCTGCGCGGCCCCACGGACCCTCCCCTCCGGTCAGATCGGTGCTCCATGACCCGCAGCAGCGCCGCGGGCAGCAGCCACGCCCCGCCCAGGGCCAGAACGGCTCCTCCGGCGAACCCGAGCGCCTGGTGCCAGGGCGCTGCGGTTCCGGGCGCGGCGGTGAAGGCCGCGATGGCCACCAGGGGGAGCGCGAAGAGCAGGAGCGGCAGGATCAGAAGCGCGGAAAGGAGGAGCACCGTGAGCGGGCGACCCGGAGCCCGGATCCGGTAGGGCCGCCCCCAACCGAGGTCCACCAGCAGGGTCTGGGATTCGAGCAGGGCGCGTTGCGAGGGCGGGAGGCACTCACAGAACTGCACGGGGTGGTCGCACCGGGGGCAGCGCATCCCCATCCCTCCTCAGGGCAAGCATAGCACGAACCGCCTTGCCTTGACAGGGCCCGGATCCCTCACCATAATGGCGCCGAATTCCGCTCGCCGGGATCCGAACGGGAGGGAAAAGCATGGCGCAGCCACGTCCGCGCACGCTCTCAGAACTCGCGGAGGATCTGGGGATCCTGGAGGAAGAGCTCCTGCCGTATGGTCGGGATAAGGCGAAGATCCGGGTGGAGGCCCTGGAGCGGCTCCAGGACCGTCCGGACGGAGCCCTGGTCCTCGTGACGGGAATCAACCCGACCCCCGCGGGGGAAGGGAAGACCACCACCGCCATCGGTCTCGGAGACGCCCTGCGGCGTTTGGGCCTCCGGTCCGTGGTCACCCTGCGGGAGCCCTCCCTGGGACCCTGCTTCGGGGTGAAGGGCGGGGCCGCGGGCGGGGGACGTGCGCAGCTTGTCCCCGCGGACGACATCAACCTGCACTTCACGGGCGATTTCCACGCGGTGGCCGCGGCCCACAACCTCATCGCCGCGGTGGTGGACAACGCCCTCTACTTCCAGACCATCCCGGGACTCGCGCCGCACCGGGTCCACTGGCGGCGGGTGGTGGACATGAACGATCGGGCCCTGCGTCAGATCGTGGTCGGGCTGGGCGGCGGCGCCCACGGGGTCGCGCGGGAGACCGGGTTCGACATCACGAGCGCTTCGGAGATCATGGCCATCCTGTGCCTGGTCCAGAACCGGGCGGATCTGCGGGAGCGGGTGGCGCGCATCGTGGTGGGGGAGCGGGAAGACGAGACGGTGGTGACCGTGGAGGATCTGGGGGTGGCGGGCTCCGTGGCCGCCCTCCTCAAGGACGCCATCCATCCGAATCTGGTGCAGACCCTGGAGGGAACCCCCGCCATGGTCCACGGAGGACCCTTCGCGAACATCGCGCACGGGTGCAACAGCCTGCTCGCGACACGGCTCGCCCTCAAGTGCGCGGAGGTGGTGATCACGGAGGCCGGGTTCGGTTCGGATCTCGGGGCGGAGAAGTTCGTGCACATCAAGTGCCGCACGGGGAACCTCCGGCCCGCGGTGGGAGTCCTCGTGGCCTCCGTGCGAGCCCTCCGGATCCACGGCGGCGCGGGTCGGAACTACGAGGAGCCGAACCCCGCGGCCGTGGAGCGGGGACTCGTGAACCTCGACAAGCACGTGGAGAACCTGCGGGCGTTCGGCATCCCCCCCGTGGTTTCCCTCAACGTCTTCGGATCGGACACCCGGGAGGAGCTGGACCTCGTGATCCGGCGCTGCAAGGAACTGCAGGTCCCCGTGGCTGAGTTCCGGGGTTGGGAACTCGGAGGGGAAGGAGGCATGGAGCTCGCGGAGGCGGTGCGGGGCGTGCTGCGCCAGAACCGCGCGCCGTCCGCACCCCGCTTCCTGTACGACCTCGCCTGGCCCTTCCAGAAGAAGCTGGAGGCCGTTGCCCGCACCATATACGGTGCGGACGGGGTGGAATTCACGGCCCGCGCCCGGAACAAGATGGCCCGGTACGAGGCGTTGGGCTACGGCAACCTCCCCGTGTGCGTCGCCAAGACCCAGTACTCCCTCTCGGACGACCCCGAGAGGGTGGGCAGGCCCACGGGATTTGTCATCACCATCCGGGATGTGCGGCTCTCCGCGGGGGCAGGGTTCCTCGTGGCCCTGGCGGGGGACATCATGACCATGCCTGGACTCCCGCGGCGGCCTGCCGCGGAGCGGATCTCCCTGGACGACCAGGGAAGGGTGGTGGGCCTCACGTAGGGAGTCCTCCGGGATCCCAGGGGGCGATCACCGCCTTGATGCACCCGCCCCCGCGGCCGCGGACGGTGTGCAGGGCCTCCTCCACCCGGGAGAGCGGGAATCGGTGCGTCACCAGGGCCTCGAGCGGAAAGCCGCTTCCCGCGAGGATCTCCAGGGTGGCGGGATACGCCTGGGCGCCCATGGCGGATCCCTGGACCCGCACCTCCCGGGTGACGATCACCCGGTCCAGGGCCAGGGGGACGGGCTGCGCGCCCGTGAGGCCCAGGAGGGTCACGGTGCCCCCGGGTCGGGCATATGCAAAGGCCGCCTGCTGGCTCTGCACGGTGCCCGCGGCCTCGAAGACCACGGGCGCACCCCCCTCCGTGAGGCGGAGCACGGCCTCCGTGGGATCTTCCTCCTGTTCGTTGATCACCACGGTGGCCCCGAGCCTCTGCGCGAGCCACAGCCGCTCCTCCCGGCGCCCCACGAGGATCACGGGCCGCGCACCCGCGAGGTTCGCCACCAGCGCGGTGAGGAGCCCGATGGGGCCGCTTCCGATGACCACCGCGGGCTCCCCCACCCGGATGGGGCTGAGGTGCACGGCCCGCACGGCCACGGAGAGGGGTTCTGTCAGCACCGCCCGCTCCCACGGGATCCCGTCCGGGAGGCGATGGACCAGGGCACGGGCCGGCACGTAGAGATACTGGGCCCACGCTCCCCACAGGTGCGGGGGACGCTCGCAGCTGATGTTGCACCCGTACATCCACCCTTCCGTGCGGTTCGCGAGACACAGGTTGTAGGTCCCCGCCCGACACCAGGGGCAGGTCTGACAGGGAACGAGCACCTCCACGGTTACCCGATCTCCCACGTCCACGCGGTTTCGATCCCGGGCCCGCTCCCCGATGGCGGCCACGGTGCCCACGAACTCGTGCCCCTGGATCATGGGATAGGGCCGGGGGCGGTCTCCCTCGAAGATGTGCAGGTCCGACCCGCAGATCCCGCACAGCTCCACCCGCAGCAGGAGGTCGTCCGGCCCGAGCTCCGGACGCGGGAATTCCCGCAGCACCACCTGCCCGGGCGCATGGGTCACGGCCGCCAGCACGGTCTCACGCTTCACTCGGCCCTCCCTCCCGGTTCAGGAATTCCTGCAAAAGCTGTAGGAACCGGGCGGCATCCGCACCGTCCACCACCCGGTGGTCGAAGGTGAGGCTGATGGGCAGGATCCACCGGGGCTGCGGGGTGCGTTCCGGCCACCACGCCACGGAAAGGGACTGCAGGCGGCCCACCCCGAGGATGGCCACCTGTGGGGGATTGGGGATGGGGGTGAAGGCGTCCACCTGCAGGGGCCCCAGCTGGCTTACGGTGAAGGTGGCTCCCAGGAGGTCCTCCAACCGGTGTTGCCAGGCCCGCACGCGTTCCGTTACCTCCCGACGCATCCGGGCGAGGTGCTCCAGGGAAAGGGCCTGCGCGTTCCGGATCACGGGGGCCACGACCCCCCTAGGCGTGTCCACGGCCACGCCCAGGTTCACCACCCCGTACATGCGGTGCACGGTGCCGTCGAAGGTGGCGTTGAACCGGGGATCCTCCTGCAGGGTTCGCACCACGGCCCGCAGGAGGAGGTCGAAGGGAGAAAAGCCCGTGCGCTCCGCGGCCTGCACCAGGCCCTGCGCCTCAAGCCCTCGGTGCAGGGTGACCAGCACCCCGTGCCGCCACGTCTCCCCCAGCCGGTGGACGATGATCCGCCGGACCGGTCCGAGGGGCTGCTCCCGGAGCACCGGGAGCTCCCGGTAGGGCTCCAGGAAGGAGGACTCCTCGGGCCCCGCCTGCGCGTGTCTGCCTACTCCCCCACCCGGATCCGGCACAGGCTCGCCCCCATGGGGAGGGTGTCTCCGGGCCGCGCGAGGATCTCCACGACCTCTCCTTCCACCTCCGACTCCACGGTGAGCGTGGCTTTCTCCGTCTCCAGGTCCACGAGGGGAGATCCCTTCTGCACCCGATCTCCTACCTGCACGTGCCAGCTCACCACGTCCACCGCGTCCACGCTCATGGCCACCTTCGGAACCTTGACCTCCACCGTCGGCATCCGCGCTCTCCCACGATCCGGTCGATTTGGATTCCCTGCAGATCAGGGGACGACCACGGAAGGTTCCCGCTTCCACTCCAGGACCCGCCGGACGGCCTGCAATAGCTGCGCGGCTCCCGGCAGCACCGCCTGTTCCAGGGGCGGGCTAAAGGGCACCGGGACGTCGGGCCGGGTGATGCGCTGTACGGGCGCCCGGAGGGCGTCGAAGCACTCCTCCGCGAGGAGGGCAGCCACCTCCGCGGCGAACCCGCAGGTGCGGTTGGAATCGTCCAGGATCACCACACGTCCGGTGCGGCGGACGACCCGGAAGAGTCCCTCGCGGTCCAGGGGGAGGAGGGTGCGGGGATCCCACACCAGGAGCTGGATGCCCTCCTCGGCCAATTTCTCCGCCACCTGGAGGGCGGTCTGCACCAGGTGCCCCGTGGCGATCACCGTCACGTCGCTGCCGTCCCGCTTCACCTCGCCCACGCCCAGGGGAACCGTGTACGGCTCCTCCGGCACGGGGCCCCGGAGGGCGTAGAGGGCCGCGGGGCAGAGGACGAAGACCGGGTCGTCGTGTCGGATGGCGCTGATGAGCAGCCCCTTCATGTCGTAAGGCGTGGAAGGCAGGACCACCTTGAACCCCGCATGGAGAAGGAAGGGATAGGGGTTGTCGGAGTGTTGCCCGGCCGCGTTGTTCTTGGCACCCGCGCCCATGACCAGGTACGTGATCGGGAGCCGCACCTGCCCGCCCAGCATGTAGGGCATCTTCGCCGCCTGGTTTGCCAGCTGGTCGAAGGCCACGTACACCAGGGAGGGGATCTGGTATTCCACGATGGGCCGGAACCCTGCCATGGCCGCCCCCGTGGCGAATCCCGTGAAGGCGGCCTCGGAGATGGGCATATCGAGCACCCGCTCCGGGCCGAAGGCTTCCACGAAGCCCCGGGTGGTCCCCCGCATGCTCACCCGGATGTCCTCCCCGAGGATGAAGACCCGGGGATCCCGCTGCATCTCCTGATACAGGGCCTCCTGGATGGCCTGCAGATACCGGATCTGCCGCATCATCGCCACCCCCGCGCAGGGATTCCTTCCATGGGTTCCGCGTACATGTACTCCAGGGCCGTGGCCGGATCCGGCCAGGGGCTCTGGCGGGCGAAGGCCACGGCCTCCTCCAGGGCCCGCTCGATCTCCCCGTCGATCCCGTCGAGCTCCGCCTCCGTGGCCCATCCTCGTTCCAGCATCCGCTGACGCCAGGTGCGGATGGGGTCCCGCTGACGCCACTGCTCGATCTCCTCCTCCGTCCGGTACCGGACGTGCGGGAGATTTCGCTCCGCGGTGTAGTGTCCCGAGTAGCGATACGTCCGGCACTCCAAAAAGCTCGGTCCTCCCCCCGCCCGGGCTCGGGCCACGGCCTCCACCGCAGCCCCGTACACGGCCTCCACGTCCATCCCGTCCACCGGACGGGCGGGGATCCCGTACGCCTCCGCCCGTCGCCACAGCTCGTTGCGGGTGACGGACCGGATGGGGGTGGTGATGGCGTACAGGTTGTTCTCGCACACGAACACCACCGGCAGATCCAGGATGGCGGCGAGGTTGAGGGATTCGTGGACCACGCCCTGGTTGATGGCCCCGTCTCCGAAGAAGGCCACCACCACCCGATCCCCCTGCCGGCGGAACACGTACGCGGCACCGCACGCCATGGGACAGCCTGCGCCCACGATCCCGTTCGCGCCGTACACCCCGATCTGCACATCCGCGATGTGCATGGAGCCACCGCGGCCCCGGTTGTATCCCGTCTCCCTCCCCATGAGCTCCGCCATCATGTACCGGACGTCCCCACCCTTCGCGATCACGTGTCCGTGACCCCGGTGGGTGCTGGTGATGGCGTCGTCCGGCCTCAGGGCCGCGCACACCCCCACGGCCACCGCCTCCTGACCGATGTACTCGTGGGTGATGCCGGGGATCTCGTTGTCGTTCACCAGCTCCACCACCCGCTCCTCGAACCTGCGGATGAGACGCATCCGCCGGTACATCTCCAGGGCGAGTTCCCGCGGGATCCCCATGGCGTTGCCTCCCGGTTTCCGACTACTGCCGAACGCCCCGCGGAGTGGGGGATTGCGCCGTGAGGCCTCCGTCGATCACGATGGTCGCGCCGTTGATGTGACGGGCGAAGTCGGAGCTTAAAAACAGCACGAGCCAGGCGATCTCCTGGGGCTCCCCCAGGCGCTGGTCCGGGGTCACGGCCCGCATCCGCTCGTTGTATTCCTCCATCTGCCCGGGCTGCTTGGCCTCCACGATGGCGCGATACAGGCGCGTGTCCACGGGGCCGGGGGCGATGGCGTTCACGCGGACGCCGAAGCGTGCCACCTCCAGAGCCGCGGTCTGCGTGAGGCCCACCACCGCGTGCTTGCTGGCGCTGTAGCCCACCATGGTGGGGCTCCCGTAATAGGCGGCGATGCTGGCCGTGTTGACCACCGCGCCGCTGCGCTGCTGGATCATCACGGGAAGCACGTACTTCAGCCCGAGGAACACCCCCCGCACGTTGATGGCCATGATCCGGTCGAACTGCTCCTCGGGGAGCTCCACGATGGGGGCAAAGGCGCCCTCCCAGCCCGCGTTGTTCGCGAAGGCATCGATCCGTCCGAACCGCTCCACGGCCTCCCGGACGTACCGCTGGACGTCCTCCGAACGGGTCACGTCCGCCTGCACGAAGATCGCCTCTCCGTCTTCCCGCCGGATCTGCGCCACGGTTTCCTCGCCCCCCCGGGGGTCGAGGTCCACGCACACCACCCGGGCCCCCGCCCGCGCGAACTCCTGGCAGATGGCCCGACCGATGCCGGACCCTCCGCCCGTCACCACCGCCACCTTCCCCGTGAAGTCCACGCGCACCGCCCTCACCTCCGCTCTGCACGGCCTCGTGCCAAACGTACTCGGGCAGCAGGAGAAGCGTCAAGTGGGGCGAATCCCATAATCCCTAAAGGAAACGTCCGCCCCGGGCCCGCGGGGCTCTGGGCCTTGCGCGAGATCCACCGAAGGGGGGTGTGGGATGGACCGGGGGTTTCCCAGTCCGTTTGAGGTCATGACCCCACCGGAGTGCGAGGGGTGGGAGGAACTCTACCCCTACTACCTGCTCTTCAGCCCGGATCGGCGGGAGGAAGAGGAGGAACGGTTCTGGTTTCTCAACACCATGCACTACACGGAGCCCCTCGCGCCCTTCGACACCGTCGCCGCGGAGGCGGGGCACGTGGGGATCGGGGAGATGAGTCACCGCATCTTCCTCATCCCCGGGGCGAAGGGCATGGCGTTCCGCATCCTCCTGGGGTACGTGTACATGAGTCCCACTCCCATCACGGACCCACAGGAGGTCGAGCGCCGGACACCGTACTTCCTGCGGCGGGCGGGGAGCTACTACGAGCAGTGGGAGGAGGTCTACGGGAACTGGAAGCGAAAGGTCACGGAGGAGATCCGTGCCCTGGATTCCCTGCGGTTCCCTCCCCTCCCGGAGGTGGAGGAGGAAGCGGTGGTCCTGGAGCGGCGGGGGGTGGGGCTCGCCTGGGACGTCCTGCACGCGTACCACCGGGCCCTGGAGAGCATCTACCGCATGTGGCAGCTGCACATGGAGATCGTGATGATCGGGTTCGGGGAGTACCTCACCTTCTACCAGTTCTGCAAGCAGGCTTTCCCCGAGATCCCGGATCCGGTCATCCCCCGGATGGTGTCCGGGATCGACGTGAGCATGTTCCGGCCCAACGACGAGCTGAAGCGGCTGGCGCGGCTCGCGGTGGAGCTGGGGATCGAGGAGGCGTTCCAGGAGGGGAGGAGCTGGCAGGAGGTATGGCGCGCGCTGGAGGGCACGGAAGGAGGCCGGCGCTGGCTCGGGGAGTGGGAGCGGAGCGCGGACCCCTGGTTCTACATGAGCACGGGAGATGGGTTCCATCACACCCACCGGGCGTGGAAGGACGATCCCACACCGGTCCTCTCGGTCCTGCCCCACTACATCGAGCGGATCCGGGCCGGGGAGACCCTCGACCGGCCTCTGGAGGAACTGGTGGCGGAGCGGGACCGGATCGCCACGGAGTATCGCAGGCTCCTCCCCTCGGAGGAGGATCGGCGGGCCTTCGATCAGATGCTCCAGCTGACGCGGAAGGTGTACTACGGGATCGAGGACCACAAGTTCTACGTGGAGCAGTGGTACCAGAGCCTGTTCTGGAACAAGATCCGGGAGCTCGGGGGGCTGTTCGTGCAGCAGGGATTCTTCGAGGATCCGGAGGATGTCTTCTATCTGAAGCCCCGGGAGGTCTCGGAAGCCCTCCACGATCTTCTGCTCGCGTGGTCCGCGGGATGCGGGGCCCGAGGTCCCCGGTACTGGCGGCCGGTGATCCAGCGTCGGCGGCGGGTCCACCAGGCCCTCCGGAAGGTCACGCCCCCGCCGTTTCTGGGCCGGGTGCCGGAGGAGATGACGGATCCCGCGGTGGTCATGCTGTGGGGCTTCACCCCGGATCGGGTCCGGTCCTGGCTTGCACCCCAGGAGGAGAACGTGCTGCGGGGGATTCCGGGAGCGCCCGGGGTAGCGGAGGGACCGGCCCGGGTGGTGTTCACGGCGGAGGACCTCTCACAGGTCCGGTCCGGGGAGATCCTGGTCTGCCCCGTGACGGAGCCCAGCTGGGCTCCCGTGTTCGCGAAGATCAAGGCCACGGTGTCGGACATCGGGGGCATCATGTCCCACGCGGCCATCGTTGCCCGGGAGTACGGGATCCCCGCGGTGCTGGGAACCGGGGTGGCCACCCAGAGGATCCGCACCGGCCAGCGGATCCGGGTGGATGGGGATGCGGGAACCGTGACCCTTCTGGACTGAGGAGGTCCCCTCCGTGAGCGGCGCGGAATCCTTCGCCACCCTCCGCGACCTCGTTCAGGCGGCCCGCCGGAGGCTTGCGCCCTACGTGTGGGACTACATCTCCGGCGGGGCGGAGACGGAGACCACCCTGCGTCGGAACCGGCTGGGCTGGACGCGCTACGCCTTCCGACCCCGGGTGCTGCGGGACGTCCGGGTCCGGTCCACGGCGACCACCTTTCTGGGACACCCCCTGGCCTCACCCGTGATGCTGGCGCCCATCGGCAACCTGGGCCTGGTCCACCCGGACGGTACCCGGGCGGTGGTCCGGGCCGCGGGCCGGCGGGGGACCATCGCCTGGATCAGCACGATGTCTGAGCGTTCCTTGGAAGAGGTGGCGGAGGCCGCAGGCGGTCCCCTGGTCTTCCAGCTCTATGTGCGGGGGGATCGCGGCTGGATGCGCCGGATGGTGCGCCGGGTGGAAGCCGCGGGCTACCTGGCCCTGTGCCTGACCGTGGACGTCCCGGTGTACGGAAGACGGGAACGGGACCTCCAGAACCGGTTTCGTCCCCGCCAGGAGGCGCAACGTCCGAACCTCGCGGACATCGTCCCGGACGAGACCTACCAGGCAGCCCTCACCTGGGACGATGTGCGTTGGCTCCGAGACCAGACCTCCCTCCCCTTGGTCCTGAAGGGGATCCTCACCCCCGAGGACGCCCGGCTGGCGGTGGAGCACGGGGTGCAGGTGGTGTACGTCTCCAACCACGGGGGCCGGCAGCTGGACCACGCGCCCGCCACCGTGGACGTGCTTTCGGAGATCGTGGAGGCGGTGGGGGGTCGGGCGGAGGTGCTGGTGGACGGCGGTCTCCTGCGGGGCACGGACGTGGTGAAGGCCCTCGCCCTGGGTGCCCGGGCGGCCCTCATCGGGAAGCTCCAGTGCTGGGCCCTGGCCGCGGCAGGCCAGGAGGGGGTGGAGCGGGCTCTGGAGTTGTTGCAGGAGGAGATCAGCACCACCCTGGGGCTCCTGGGGGTAACGGAGATCGAGGAGGTGGGGCCGGAGTACCTCGCGCCGTCCCCCGTGGAGTTCTACGGGCTCGGGCGGCGGACCTGAGGGGGGTGGGAGGACGGGGGAACGGGCATCAGGAGCCGGGCGGCGGGGTCCCAAATCTTGAAGAGGGGGTGAGGTGCATGCGCTCGGTACGGAAGGTCCTGATCGTGGTGGCGTTGATGGCCCTGGGGGTGAGCGCCTACGGGTACGGGGCCACCCAGAGCGGGGGGCCCGCGAAGATCCGGATCGGCGTGGTGCACTCCCTGACGGGCCCCCTCTCTCCGGGGGTGCCGGAGGCCAGCCGGTACCAGTTCAAGATCTGGCTTGACGGGCTGAACAAGAAGGGCGGGCTATACCTCAAGAAGTTCGGCCGCCGGGTGCCCATCGAGTTCATCGAGTACGACGACCGAAGCCAGCAGGAGACCCTGATCCGGAACCTGGAGCGGCTCATCCTCCAGGACAAGGTGGACCTGATCCTTCCCCCCTACGGCACGGCCATGCACATCGCGGCCGCACCCATCTTTAACAAGTACGGTTACCCGCTGCTCGGCGTGCATGCGAGCGCGGTGGAGCTCTACAAGCGCCGGCACGAGTTCCCGTATGCCTTCTGGTTCCACGCCCAGCCCGACGTTCATGCCAAAGCCGTGACGGACATGCTCGTGCACTTCCGCCGGAGAGGAGCCATCGGACCGAGGATCGTGGCCACGTACATCGCGGATCAGCACGGATACGAGTTCTGGCCTGCGTACGAAGCGGCCCTCAAGCGAGCGGAATTTCAGATCCTGTACGTGAAGAGCTACCCCTTGCAGGTCTCGGACGTCTCCCCGCTGATCCGAGAGATGAAAGCGTTGAACCCAGACGTGTACATCTCCATCAGCTACCCCTCCGACTTTTCCCTGCTCCTGGAGCAGGCCATTGCCCAGCAGTTCAACCCGAAGATCTACTACGGAACCGTGGGGATCGCCTTCGGGGATCTTCCAAGACGGTATGGTGCGCGCACCATCGAGGGCGTGATGGGCGCGGGAGGCTGCAATCCACAGATTCCGGGCGCCAAGGAGTACTACGAGTTGTACCGGAAGGTGGTCGGCCGGCCCATCGAGTGCTGGGGCGGGGCATACATGCCCGCGGCCCTACAGGTCCTGGAGCAGGCCGTGGAGGAGGTGGGGGAGATTGACCGGAAGAAGATCCGGGACGTCATCGCCACCCGGACCTTCCGGACCATCATGGGCCCCATCCGCTTCAAGGAGCAGATGAACACCTACTGGCCCAGCATGATCGGTCAGTGGCAGGGAGGCCAGTTCCTGGGCGTGTGGGGTCTAGAGGGGCAGATCCGTCCCATGCGGGTTCCCAAGCCGGCCTGGCGAAGGTAACGGAGAAAACGGATCCGGGGGGCGCCTGAGCCAACGAGTGCCCCCCGGTTTCCTTTTCGGAGACGCGGATGGCTGGAAGCGGCACGTGGGTGGCCGTCGTCCTGGACGGCCTGATCCTGGGGGGAGTGTACGCCCTCACCGCCCTGGGGCTGAACCTCCAGTACGCGGTGGCGGGGATCCTCAACCTCGCGTACGGGGAGCTGGTGATGCTGGGGGCCCTGTTGACCTACACCCTGTACACCGCGGGGCGCCTGAGCCCCCTGGCCTCCCTCCTCGGCGTCTCGGCGGCCGCGGGCGTGGTGAGCGGTGCCGCCTACCTCGCGGGCCTGCGGAGGGTTTTCCGCATGGATCGGAGGGAAGCCGAGGTGGCCATGCTCCTCCTGACGTTTGCCCTTTTGTTCATCCTCCAGAGCTCCGCCCTCATGCTCTGGGGAGCGGAGCTGCGGCACTACACCTTCTGGAGCGAGCCGGTGTTCCTCCTGGGGCATCCCTTCAGCACGAACCGTCTGGTGGCCGCGGCGGGAGCGTTTCTGCTCAGCGGTGTGCTGTACGGGATCCTGCGGTGGTCCAGCTTGGGGCGGGTGCTGCGGGGGATGGCGGATAACCCCCGGGCCGCGCAGCTCGTGGGGGTGGGGGTGGAGCGGTATCGGCTCGTGGCCTTCGGCATCGGGGGGATGCTGGCGGGTGCTTCGGGGACCTTGCTGAGCATGTTCTGGTCCTTCAGCCCCACCGCGGGCATTGACGTGACGGTGCGGGCCCTGGTGGTGATCGTGCTCGGAGGGATCGGGAGCGTGGTGGGGAGCCTTACCGCAGGGCTGCTGCTGGGGCTCGCGGAGAGCGTGGTGAGCGCGGTTTGGGACCCTGCCCTGCGGCTCACGGTGAACTTCGCGGTGCTCACGGGGATCCTGCTCTGGCGTCCCCGGGGTCTTTTCGGGTGGCGGACGTGAGGGAGCGAGGGGAATCCGCCGCGTGGGCCACGTACTTCCTGGGGATGCTGGTCCTCCTCACGGCGCCCCGGTGGGGGTCCGCGTACCTCGTGGGATTCTTCGTGGAACTCCTCAGTTACATGGCCCTGGTGACCGCCTGGACCATCTTCTCCGGGCCCACCCGCTACTTTTCCCTGGCCACCGCCGCCTTCTTCGGCATCGGGACGTACGTGACCGTATACCTGGGCGGCCGCATCCCGGTGCTGGCTTGCGTCGCTGCGGCGGCTGTCCTGGCGTACCTGCTGGCCTCTGTGGTGGGCCTCGCGACCCTGCGGCTCAGCGGCCTGTACTTCGTGATGTTCACCTTCGGCCTGAGCGAGTTCCTCCGGCAGTTCGTGCTGTGGTTCGAGGGGCGGCTCTTCCGGAAGGTGGGCCGGATCGTGAGCGTACCCTTCGGCGACCTGGATCTGTACTACACCCTATGGGGGATTACCGCGGTGCTTCTCCTGAGCGCGTTCCTGCTGCGCAGGTCCCGACTGGGGTATGCGCTGCGGGCCATCGGGGAGGACGAGCTGGCCGCCTCCCACGCAGGGGTGGACGTCTCCCGGGTGAAGATCCGGGTGTTCGCGGCGACCGCGAGCGCCATGGCGGTGGTGGGGGCCATCCTGGCTCCCCGGTGGGCCTACGTGCTCCCCGACATGGCCTTCGATCCCACCCGGTCGTTCCAGGTGGTCCTCATGGCCATGCTCGGTGGGATCCGGCACAGCTATGGTCCGTTGTTGGGGACCATCCCGCTGCTCCTCCTCTACGAATGGCTGTACGCCCGTTACCCCTACCCCTTCATGTTCGTGCTGGGCCTCCTCCTCGCGGTCCTGGTCCTGTACGCGCCCGGGGGCGTGTCCGGGATGGTGGAGGGGATCCTGCAGCGGACAGAGGAGCGCCGGCAGGAGGCGGGGCGGATTCGGGCAGAGGAACTGGGGCGCGTGGAGGGGAGCGAGGGGTAGATGCTGGAGGTGCGGGGCGTGAGCCGGCGGTTCGGGGGCCTGGAGGCCCTGGTGGGGGTGGACCTCGTGGCGCGGGCCGGACAACTGGTGGCCGTTATCGGCCCGAACGGGTCGGGGAAGACCACCCTCCTGAACGTCATCAGCGGCGTTCTCAGGCCGGACGCGGGAACGATCCGATGGGAGGGCCGGGACATCACGGGATGGCCCCCTCACCGGGTGGCGCACCTCGGCATCGGCCGGACCTTTCAACGTCCCCGCATCATGGAGGCGATGACGGTGCGGGAGAACATCGGTCTGGGCTTCCTCTTCCGGGCCCGGGGCCTCCCCGTGGCCCAGGCCATGGCGAGGGCAGAGGAGGTGGGGGAGGAGGTGGGACTCGGAGGTCGGCTGGACGTTCCCGCGGGCGACCTCACCTACATTGATCAGAAGCGACTGGAGCTGGCCCGCGCCCTCGCGGGGGATCCGAGGCTCCTCCTGCTGGACGAGTGGCTGGCGGGACTCACGGAAGGGGAACTCCAGGTGGGCCTGGAGCTCCTGAGGCGGCTGCGGGCCCAGGGCAGGGCGGTGATCCTGGTGGAACACGTGATGTCCGCGGTGCGTGCCGTCGCGGACCGGGTGGTGGTGCTGCACGCGGGTCGAAAGATCTTGGAGGGAGAGCCGGAGGAGGTGCTCACCCACCCGGAGGTGGTGGCCACCTACCTCGGGCAGGACACCGGATGCTGAGGGTCGCGGGCCTTACCGTTTTCTACCGCAAGCACAGGGCCCTGCAGGACGTCCACCTGGAACTCCATCCTCGGGAGACGGTGGCCGTCATCGGGGCGAACGGCGCGGGCAAGTCCACCCTCCTGCAGGCCATCGCGGGGCTCGTGCGCCCCCAACCCGGAGCACGCATCGAGTACGAGGGGAAATCCGTCCTGGGATGGAGCCCCGAGCGCCTGGCCCGGGCCGGGGTGGTACTGGTGCCCGAGGGCCGGGAGCTGTTCACGGGGATGACGGTGTACGAGAACCTCCTGCTCGGCGCGCACGGGGTGCGGGATCGGTCCACGGTCCACCGGAGGCTGGAGTGGGTTTGGACCCTCTTTCCCCGCCTTCGGGAGCGCCACGGCCAGCTGGCGGGAACCCTCAGCGGGGGAGAGCAGCAGATGTTGGCCATCGCGCGGGGGCTCATGGCCGGTCCCCGGCTGCTCCTCCTGGATGAGCCCTCCTTGGGGCTTGCACCCCTCATCGTCCGGGAGGTGTTCCAGGTGCTGCAGAGGATTCAGGCGGAGGGCTGCGCCATCCTCCTGGCGGAGCAGAACGTGCGCATGAGCCTTCGGGTGGCCCAGAGGGGCTACGTACTGGAGACCGGCCGCGTGGTGCGCCACGGGACCGCGGCGGAGCTGGCGCGGGACGAACTCGTGCAGCGGGCCTACCTGGGGGGGTGAGCCCTCGTCCATCGAGCTCCGGGGCCTCTCCCAGACCTCCGGTTTCTCATCCCCCACCGTGGCGAACTTGTGTGCGATTCCCCGGTCCGTTGACAGGGGTCGGTCCATTTGTATATGCTGCAGCCGATTCGGGGTGCGGTTGATGGGCAGGCACGGGTGCGGTCTATAGGTCGGCCGGGGAGGGGGGCGGGGCACCGGAGCCCAGGGATCCTCTCCACACGAATCCAGTCCTTCCGGGAGGTCGCGGATGCTGCAGGTGGATCACCTCGGCGTGGTCGTCCGGGACATGGAGGAGGCGCTCCGGTTCTTCGTGGACGTTCTGGGGGGGAAGGTGGTCTCCCACCAGAAGAACGTCATGGGCCGAGAGATCGATCTCGCGTTCGTGGAAGCGTGCGGGATCACCTTTGAGCTCCTCTACCCGTGGGGAGAGACCCATCCGCTTCGGACCTACCTCCAGCAGGTGGGTCCCAGCGTCCACCACATCGCCCTGCGCAGCGAGAACGTGGAGGACACGGTGCAGCGGCTCGATTCCTGGAACATCCGGCCGGAGGGACCACCGGCCATCGTGGGGGGGACCCGGATGGTGCAGTGGCTCGCCCCGGAGGGCACTCTTGGGCTGAGGATCCAACTCCTGGGACCGGTCCCCTCCCGGGCCTCCGAAAGCCAGTAGAGGAGGCGGTCCATGGGGCGCGTACCCATCGCCACCCGGGCGCTCCCCTGGGAGGGGGTTGCCCGGACCTGGCGCTCCGCGGCCCAAGCCGCGCTCCAACCCGCCGTGGGTCTGAGCGTCCTGGTGGCCCTGGCGTTGGGCTGGCTGCTGCTGGCTCCCCTCGGCACCCTGATCTTCGCGGCTTTCCGGGAGGGCACCAACGTCCTTCCCTTCGAACCCGCCTCCCGCTGGACGTTGCAGAACTTCCTCTCGGTGTTCACCAATCCCGTCCTGTACCGGCGGGTGCTCGCGGACACCGCCCTCTACACCCTGGGGAGCTGCGCGGTGGGCCTATTGGTGGGGACGGGGTTCGCGTGGCTGGTGGAGCGCACGGACCTCCCCGGCCGGCACTTGGTCTACGTGGCCCTGCTGGTGCCTCTATTGGTGCCGCCCATCGTGGTGAGCATCGGGTGGGTGATGCTGCTGGGGCCCCGCGCGGGGCTGTTGAACGTTCTGCTGCGGGCCCTGGTGGGAATGGAGGCCACGGGGAACGGTCCCCTCAACATCTTCAGCATGTGGGGGATGATCCTGGTTCAAGGATTTGGGCTTGTGCCCCTGGTGTTCGTCCTCATGGCCTCCGCCTTCCGCAACCTGGACTGGACCCTGGAGGAAGCCGCATGGGTGTGCGGGGCTTCTCAGCTGCGGTCCCTGGTGCGGGTGGTCCTTCCCATGCTGTTCCCCGCGGTGGGTTCGGTGGCCATCCTCTCCCTCATCCTCACCCTGGAGAGTTTTGAGGTTCCCCTGCTCCTGGGCGTCTCCGCGGGGGTTCAGGTCTACAGCACGTGGATCTACTATGCCCTCAATCCCGCGGCGACTCTTCCGAACTACGGGCAGGTGGCTGCCCTCGCGGTTCCGGGACTCCTGGTGGGCATGGTGGGGTTGTGGGCGTACAACCGGGCCACGCAGCTGGCGGAGCGGTACGCGGTGGTGCGGGGGAAGGGGTTCCGGGGCGGGGTTCGGGAGCTCGGGAGGGTCCGGTACGTGGCCATCGGGCTCGTGGGCCTGTACCTCCTGGTGACCGTGGGACTTCCCGTGGGCGTGCTCATCGTGACGAGCCTCTTCCCGGAGGCGGTCCGGACGGGGTTCCAGCAGTGGGGACCGCCGAACCTGGACGCGTACCGCAAGGTGCTCACGGATGCGCAGACGGTCCTCTCCCTCCGGAACGGGGTGGTGGCCTCCGCGGCGGCCGCCCTGCTGGCGGTGGCTGTGGCCACGGGGGTGGCCTGGGTGGTGACGCGCACAAACCTACGGGGGCGGTTCCTGCTGGACTTTCTGGCCTTCTCCTCCGTGGTGATCCCCGGGGTGATCCTGGCGCTGGCGGTGATGCTGGTGTACCTGTGGCTGCCTGTTGGCCTGTACGGAACCTTGGGCATGCTGGTGGTGGCCTTCGCGGCCCGGACGGGGACGGTCAGCCGGATCCTGCGAACGGCCATGATGCAGGTGCACCGGGAGTTGGAGGAAGCCGCGTGGGTGAGCGGGTGCGCGGAGGGGACCGCGGTCCGTCGCATCCTGATCCCCTTGGTGCTTCCCGCGGTCCTCGCGGCGTGGGTCTTCCACTTCGTCATCAGCTTCCGGGAGTTCACCGTGGGGCTGGTGCTGTACCGACCGGAGACCTCCGTGGCCGCGGTGCGGCTGTGGCACCTGTACGAGCGCGGGGATCTCCCGGAGGCGGGCGCGTTGGGAACGGTGATGCTCCTGGGAGTGGTGGCCATGGCGTATCTCGCCCGCCGGCTCTCGGGCCGGTGGGGGGTCCGGTAGGAGACCTCAGGCGCTTTTTCCGGGGAGGGGACGGATGCGACTGGGCCGCTTCATCATCGACACCCACGTGCACGCGCAGCGGTTCGCCGCAGGCCCGCAGCTTGGGGGGAGCACCGGCTACTCGGATCTCGCCTCCGTCATGGTGGGGATGGAGGCGTACGACAACTCCGCGCGGTTGCTGTACGACATGGAGCGGTACGGGGTGGACATGTGCGTGCTGTTGCCGGCCTTCGGGATGAGCAACGAGTTGAACGCGCAGCTCGTGGAGCGGCATCCGGACAAGTTCGTGGCGTGCTGCACGGCGGTG